>JAHJVF010000253.1 GCA_018828505.1 Bacteroidota bacterium
TATTTCTATCTTAACCATCAAAATTTTTATGCCAAAATATAATTTAAAATATCGTCCGTTTTTTATTCTGATCTTGCTTTTTTATGTGAACTTTCTGTTTTTATCTCCTCTTTTTCATCATCATCACGAACTATCAGAAGTAACTAAAGCAGTAATTCATTCCCATTTAATAAATGATATTTCAGATGATAAACACGCTGATAAATCCGACCATCATTTAGAGAGTGGGAGGGATCATACAAACATATTTAATTCAAGTTCTTTAACTACGGTCATTCCTACAAAAAATTTGCCCATCAAATTTGTAGTAGACTTTTATACCATCTCAATATTCCAGATAGAGAATCAGAAGATCGAATCTATTAAATTGCCAATCTACGATTTTGCTTCAGAACTCCGGATGGGAAAGTATGTCCACACTGCGGCAAATGTTTCTCCGCCCTTAGCTTAGTTATATAACATTTCATTACCATATTATTTTTACACTCATTTTTAAGGAGGCATCGTGAGGCTATTCCGTCTCTTGATCGTATTTTCATTTATTTTTGTTATATCCATAAAAGCACAATATAAATTATCATTAAAAGAAGCTGTTAAAATTGCAAACGAAAATAACCCGGAAGTAATCTCAGCTATAAGAGAAATTGATGCTGCCGACGGAAGAATACTTCAAGCAGGAAGATTGCAGAATGCAGAATTTTCTGTTGAAGCAAATGAAATTCCATCCGGTTTTTCTATTGGTGAAACAGGAGAATTAGATTTAAACTTTTCTCAGCCGCTCGAATTTTTTGGAAAGAGAAGCACGAGAATTCAATCTGCAGAACTGCAAAAGAAAATTGCAAAGTTGAATTTTGAAAGAATAAAAAAGCTGATTGCATCAGAGGTGAAGAAAGCCTACTACAGCGGGCTTCTTTCAAACCAGATTGTAGAAAATATTGAATCAAATATAAATTTACTCAATGATTTTCTCGAACAGGTAACAGACCGTTATAAAGCCGGAACAAGCAGCTATCTTGATATCATTCGTGCAAAAGTAGAAATATCAAGATTGAAGAATGAGCTTTTTGATGCTATGAAAAATTATCAGCAGGTGACCGGACAACTAAAAATTCTATTGGGAAGAGAGAACGGAACGGAGTTTGAACTTTCTGATTCTCTGTTTTATTTATACCCGGAGATAAATAAAGACACTATTATTAATTTCTATTCTTCACAAAGTAATTTTCTTCGTATAACTGAAATCCAGGTTGAACAGAGTAAATCACTTTTATCATTAGCTGAAAAAAAATCCTTACCCGATTTTAATTTCGGATTAGCTTTTCAAAACCGGCAATCAATACCGGCTAATGGTTTTAATCAGTTCTTCGGTTTAAATGTTGGCGTTTCACTTCCGATGTTTTATTCCACCGGAGTGCAGGGAGATGTTCAGGAAGCAGAAGCAAATCTTTCTATTTCAGATATTCGTTTTCAATATGCCAGGAGACTGGTAGAGCAAAATATTAGAACCGCGTTCAACAATCTTTCTTTTGCTGAAGAACAATTGCGTTTGTTTGACACTTCTCTCCTTAGGGATGTTGAAGATGGACTTCGCGCCGGTATTACAGCATATCAAAATGGTCAGATTGATTTATTAAATCTGTTTGATATTTACAGAACATACCGAATAACTAAAGTTGAATATTCCCGCACGGTTTACAATACGCTTGTCGCATTAACAGATCTTGAAATTACATCTGAGGTAATAAAATAATGACTACTAAAATTAAACAAAGTTTTAATGGAGCTTATATGATTAAAAAAACAAATCTTTTGAGCCTTAGGCTCATCCCGCTTTTCGGGGTTTTCTTAATAATATTTTCGGCTATGCTTATTGGCTGTAATAATAATGGTAATGAAAACGATGAACAAGAAAATTACCCGGGAAAAACTAATTCTGATGAAAAGAGTGAAATTGTGCTTACTTCACGTCAGCTTGAGCGTATTGGTCTGAAAATTGAATTTGTTGAGACAAAAGAAGTTGATGTCCCGCTTATGCTTTCAGGCAGAATTGCTTTGAATGAAGCATTGACTGCTCACATCACATCACGATTAAGGGGAAGAATCGAGAAGGTTCACACAGTTATTTCAGACCGCGTTCGAAAAAGTCAGGTGCTTCTTGAACTTTACAGCCAGGATTTTCTTGCAATGCAATCAGAATTTATTCAGGCAGAGGAAAGACTGAAACGAATAAATGAAAACGATCCCGAACACGGAACTGCAAAATCAATTTATGAATCAGCAGAAAAGAAGCTTCAAGTTATTGGATTGAATGAAGAGGAAATTCAACAGCTTGCAGATAATCATAAGTTCTTAACTTTGCTGCCGGTTCGCGCTCCTTTCAGCGGTACTTTGCTTAGTGGTGAAGCACGGCTTGGTGAATTTGTTGATATAGGTCAGGATTTATTTATTCTTGCAAATCTTCAAAACCTTTGGGTGCTTGCAGATGTTTTTGAAAAAGATCTTTCTTTAATAAGAGAAGGAATAACCGGTGATGTTGTTCCCGCTGCATATCCAAATGAATCTTACAAAGCAAAGCTTACAAGAATTTATGATATTGTAGAGTCAGCATCCCGAACGGTTAAAGCAAGGTTTGATGTATCCAATAATTCTAACAAACTAAAACCGGAAATGTTTGTAACAGTTAAAGTTTTCTCAAAGCTTGGAGGACCGAATCCGAAAGTTTCTTCGTCCTCAATTATGAAAGAAAATAATGGCGCTTTTGTTTTTGTTGCAGTAAATGATACAACATTTCAGAAGCAAGCAATAAAAGTTGGAAAAGAAACGAAAGATTATACCGAAATTCTTGAGGGGCTAAAAGCTGGTGAGAAAGTCGTTACCGGCGGGACATTCTATTTGAAATCGGAACTTGCTAAAGAAACTTCAGTGGAGGAAGAATAATGAAAGAGATTAAAGCTTATATAAGACCGGAAATATCACACCGTGTAATTGAGCAGTTAAAAATTAATGGCGCTACAAACATCTCAATAGCAAAAGTAAAGGGGATCGGGTTGTTTGAAGACCCAACCTCAGAAAAATATGATGCAGAGTTTATTGAAAAGAGCAGCGACATCTATAAGATTGAATTGATTTGTTTTGACGAAGAAGAAAAAAAATTCACTGAAACAATTAAACGTGAAGCCTACACCGGCAAACCAGGTGATGGTGCAATCTTCATTTCCGAAATTCAAAAAGAAATTAAGATTAAAAAGGACGCGGAGGGAATTGAATAATGGTAAATAAAATAATTCTCTTTGCAGTCAGGCAGCGAATGTTTGTAATACTTGTGGTAATTGCTCTGATAATAGTTGGAATTATTGCAACGAATCAATTGCCGATTGATGCTGTTCCCGATATTACAACAAACCAGGTTCAAATATTTACTGTTGCGCCGGCATTAGCACCGCAGGAGATTGAACGGCTTGTATCTTATCCTATTGAAATTGCAATGCAAAATCTTCCTGACATTGAAGAAGTTCGGTCTGTTTCCAAGTTCGGACTTTCTGCAGTAACAGTAATCTTCAAAGAACATGTTGATACCTATTTTGGGCGACAGCTTGTATTTGAACGGCTTCAGGAAACTAAAGGAGATTTACCGGAAGGACTTTCTGAACCGAAACTTGGACCTGTTTCAACAGGACTCGGGGACATATACCAATACGAAGTTATAGGTGAGGGATATTCTCCTATGGAGCTTCGATCAATCCAGGATTGGATTATAAAAAGACAGCTTGCCGGAACTCCCGGACTTGCAGAAGTAAATACTTTTGGGGGAGAACTTAAGCAGTACCAGGTTCAAATTGATCCGCAGAAACTTCTGAAACTTAATATTTCTCTGCGTGATGTTATTGAAGCCGTGTCAAACAATAACGCAAACGCACCCGGCGGATATATTGAGCATAAGCAGGAACAATATACTGTGATTGGCGAGGGTATTGCAAAAACAATGAGCGATATTGAAAACATTATTGTTAAATCAAGCAATGGCACACCAATCTTTGTGAGAGATGTTGCGGAAGTGAAAGAAGGTGCCGCAATTCGGCAGGGTGCTGTTACAGTTAACGGAAAAAACGAAATTGTAAGCGGCATAGCAATGATGTTAAAAGATGAGAATGCAAGGTTAGTTACAGAAAGAGTTAAGCAGCGAGTTTCGGAAATACAGAAAACTCTTCCAGAAGGAGTTAAAATTGTTCCCTTTTATGATAGATCAGAATTAGTTGACAAAACTATTCAAACAGTCATAAGAAATTTAAGTGAAGGCGGTTTACTTGTAATAATTATTCTTTTCCTATTATTTATGAATCTTCGTGGTGGATTTATAGTTGCTTCTGTCATTCCTCTTTCTATGCTCTTTGCATTAATTATGATGAAGCTGAGTGGAATCTCAGGAAATTTAATGTCTCTCGGTGCGATTGATTTCGGAATTATTGTTGACGGCGCAGTAGTCCTTATGGAAAATGCAATCCGCAAGCTTCACGAAAGACAGAACACCACTGGCGTGCAAGAAGGAATTCAACAAACGCTTATCGGTTCTTTTCTGGAAGTGGGGAGACCGCTTGTGTTTGGTGTTTTAATAATTATTATAGTTTACCTTCCCATTCTTACTCTACAGGGAACAGAAGGAAAAATGTTTAAACCAATGGCTTACACTGTTGTATTTGCACTTCTCGGTGCGTTGTTTTTAACATTAACTTATGTGCCGGTTGCAAGCACTTTCTTATTTAAGAAAGGAAAAGTTTCTGAGAAGGAAAGTCCGGTAATAAAAATTTTGAAACCGCTTTATAATAAAACTCTATTATTTGCATTAAAGCACAAATTGATTGTAGTAACCGGAGCCGCTTTAATTTTTATTGCATCAATCCTTTTGTTCACACGTTTAGGTGGTGAATTTATTCCTAAACTTGATGAAGGCGATATATTAATTGAACTTAGAAGATTACCAAGTATTTCACTTACTGAATCCATTCGCACTTCGCAAATGCTTGAAGCAGAATTAAAATCTATCCCGGAAGTAATAAGCGTTGTGAGCAAAACAGGGCGACCCGAAATAGCCAACGACCCGATGAGCATTTATCAAAGCGATGTTTATATTAAAATGAAACCTCGTGATGAATGGCAAACTGCTAAAACAAAGGATGAAATGATTGAAAAGATGACAGAAATAATGAATAGTATTCCAGGTATTAGCGGCGGCTTTTCCCAGCCGATTGAAATGCGTTTTAATGAATTGATTGCCGGAGTCCGTTCTGATGTTGGCGTTAAAATATACGGCGAAGACCTCGATACACTTGCACGAATTGCTAATGATGTTGCGGAAATTATGCAACGCATTGAAGGCTCTGCAGATGTTCGCGTTCAGCAAACAGAAGGGCTGCCACAGCTTCGTATTGTAATTGACAGAAATAAAATTGCACGTTATGGAATAAATGTTTCCGATGCTAATATCTTAATTGAAACAGCCCTTGCGGGAACAAACGTTGGAAAAATTTATGAAGGAGAAAGACAGTTCGAACTTGTTGTAAAACTTAATCAACAGGCAATCAGCGGCATTGAATCAATTCAAAATTTACTTATTCCTACTATTGATAATAGAACTATGATTCGTCTTGGAGATATTTCTGATTTTAGGATCAGCGAGGGTCCCGCTGAAATATCTCATTCTGCCGGAAGAAGAATGATTGTTACTGAAAGCAATGTTCGTGAAAGAGACTTGCAGGGTTACGTAGAAGAATTACAAGCAAAGATTGATGAACGAGTTGCTCTTCCGGTTGGCTATCAAATAAAATATGGCGGCGAATTTGAAAATCTTGAAAGAGCAAGCGAACGATTAACCATAGTTGTACCAATTGCTTTGGGTCTTATCTTTATTATGTTATTTATTTCAGTAAATTCGATAAGGCAAGCTGCAATTATTTTTACAGGAATACCTTTTGCGGTTGTTGGAGGCGTATTTGCACTTTGGATACGGGATATTCCCTTTTCAATTTCTGCAGGAGTTGGTTTTATTGCCTTATTCGGAGTAGCAGTTCTTAACGGCGTTGTAATGCTAACTTATTATAACACTCTTATTAAAGAAGGAATGAGCATACAAAATGCAGTATTAAAAGGTTCTGAGATACGATTGCGTCCGGTTATAACAACAGCATTAGTAGCATCACTCGGTTTCATTCCAATGGCAATTTCAACATCAGCCGGTGCGGAAGTGCAGAGACCGCTTGCCACTGTTGTTATTGGTGGTTTAATTACATCAACATTGTTAACACTGGTAGTTCTGCCAACAATTTATATGTGGGTTGAAAAAAGAAAAGAAGAGAAGGAATTAGGACCGGTTTATCTCAAATAATAGTAGGCGCATTTTTACTGAGCATAGTTCACGCTTCTATTCCGAACCATTGGATTCCATTGGTAGCGCTTTCAAAATCTGAAAAATGGAATGAGAAAGTAACATTAGGGATCACTGCAATTGCTGGTTTCGCGCATACGCTAAGCACAATAATTATTGGAATAGTAGTAGGATTTTTTGGCTACAAATTATCCGGTTCCTATTCTTTCATCGTTGGAGTAATTGCTCCAAGCTTACTGATACTACTTGGAATTATTTATCTTATTTCTTAGTATCAGATCAAATAAACATCATCACCATCACCATCAAGATATTCATATGGATGATGTTAATAAAAAAAACACCACTACTATAATTTTGGCTTTAACTACCTCAATGTTTTTCTCTCCTTGTCTCGAAATTGAAGCATATTTTTTTGTTGCGAGTAAACTCGGCTGGGAAGGAATAATAGCGGTATCGGTTATTTATACTTTCATTACTATTGCCGGAATGTTACTGCTTGTTTGGCTAGGAATGAAAGGCGTAAAAAAAATTAAATCGCACGTTCTCGAACATCACGAAAAAACGATTACGGGAATTTTGTTAGTGCTTTTGGGAATGGCTGGATTTTTTATAAGATAAAATCTAATCGGATTTTATAATGGCTTATGATAGTTAAAGGTATGCAATATGAAAAAATATCGGCTTAAAAATATGGATTGTGCTTCCTGCGCAGCAAAGATAGAAAAGGGGCTTTCAAAGCTCGAGCAAGTAAACTATGTCAATGTCAATTTTGCTAATTCAACAATGACTATTGATACAAACGATATTGAAAAGGTAAAACAAAAAATAAAAGAATTGGAACCCGAAGTTGAAGCGGAAGATTCAATTCAAAAGAAGTCGTTTGTAACTACAAGTGAACTCGCCGAAAATAAATGGACTATCATAAAAGCTGTTTCTGCATTATTTCTTTTGCTTTCGGGAATAATTTTCGAAAAAGAAATACACAACACTCCTTACCACATAGCAGAGTATGCAGTGTTTATTACTGCATATTTAATTGCCGGCTGGAAGGTAATTACTAAAGCTATAAAAAATATTTTGAGAGGACAGGTCTTTGATGAAAATTTTCTGATGACAATAGCAACTCTTGGCGCTTTTACAATAGATGAGATGGCTGAAGGCGTTGCGGTAATGTTGTTTTATGTTGTAGGCGAATTGTTTCAGGATATTGCAGTTAATCGCTCACGAAAATCAATTAAATCCCTTCTTGAAATAAAACCGGATTACGCTAATCTAAAAAGCAATGGTGAAGTAAAACGAGTTTCTCCGGAGAGCGTAAAAGTAGGTGAAAATATTATAGTAAAAGCCGGAGAAAAAATTCCTTTGGATGGAGAAATACTGGAAGGAAAATCTTTTGTAGATACATCTGCGTTAACCGGCGAAAGTGTTCCAAGAAAAGTAAAAGAAAAAGATATAGTCTTAGCCGGAATGATAAATCAAACCGGTTTGCTTACAATAAGAGTTACCAAATTATTCAGCGAATCATCTATCTCGAGAATTCTTGAGCTTGTTGAAAATGCCGTAACTAAAAAAGCTAAAACGGAAAAATTCATTACAACATTTGCACGATATTATACGCCGGTTGTTGTCTTTGGTGCAATATTGCTTGCAGTTATACCGCCGTTATTCTTTACAGGTCAAACATTTACCGACTGGATTTATAGAGCGTTAGTTGTGCTTGTAATTTCGTGTCCATGCGCTTTAGTTATTAGTATTCCGCTTGGATACTTCGGCGGAATCGGCGGCGCTTCCCGCAGAGGAATTCTTGTAAAAGGTTCTAACTTTTTGGATGCTCTTACAAAAATAAAAACAGTGGTATTCGATAAAACCGGAACGCTGACTAAAGGAGAATTTAAGGTATCTGAAATTGTTGTGAAAAACGGATTTGACAAGGAAGAATTATTACGGCTTGCTGCTTATGCGGAATCGCATTCTAATCATCCGATAGCGAAATCTGTAATTGAAGCATATGGGGAAAAGATTGATCAAGAATTGATTACCGATGTTCAGGAAATTAGTGGCAAAGGAATTAAAACAATAGTAAACAAACAACAAGTTATTGTTGGTAATGATAAACTTCTACACTTGGAAAATATTCAGCACGATAAATGCGATGTTGAAGGAACAGTAATCCATATTGCAGTCAATTCTATTTATGCCGGATATATTATCATTTCCGATACCTTGAAAGACGGCGCACAAGAAACAATAAGTTTACTGAAAAAGAAAAATATTAATTCCGTAATGCTTACTGGTGATAATAAAGCTGCTGCTGAATTCTTTGCAAAGAAATTAGGAATAGACAAATACTATTATGAATTACTCCCGGAGGATAAAGTAAATCATATTGAGCAAATAATACAAACCACTGCTAAAGGAAATAAAGTTGCCTTCGTAGGAGATGGGATAAATGATGCGCCGGTTCTGGCACGTGCGGATATTGGCATTGCTATGGGTGCGCTCGGTTCAGATGCCGCCGTTGAAACTGCGGACGTTGTTTTAATGACAGATTCACCATTAAAAGTTGTAACGGCAATTGATGTAGCAAAGAAAACCAGAAAGATAGTTTGGCAAAATATAGCTTTTGCCATGGGAGTAAAATTATTCTTCATCGTACTCGGCGCTTTCGGAATTGCTACAATGTGGGAAGCAGTATTTGGAGATATGGGCGTTGCTGTATTGGCTATCTTAAATGCAATGAGAGTAATGAAAGCTTGAAAAAGTAAAATTATCTGGATGCCCACTAAATCCCCCAAAGGGGTACGCTTGATGGAAGATTGTAGATGGAGAAAAGTATAGAACTAAAATCTAAAATGCTTTTAAAGGATGCAGTCCCGAATAAAATCAATGTATCTAAAATGAAGCAATATTTGAAATCTTTGCCTTTTGTTAAAGATATTCATGATTTACACATTTGGGGGGATGAGCACAACCGAAACTGCACTAACCGCTCATTTAGTTGTAGAAAAATTCCCGGCAAATAATCAATTGGTTGAAACAATAAATACAAAATTGCACGATGAATTCGGAATTGAGCATCCGACAATTCAGTTAGAGTTAACGTCCGAAACAAATAATTGCGGGTAAGCAGCTTCCTTTATAAAATCAATGAGGTATTTAAATAAGTTTGAATAATATACTTTTTGATTAGCTCAAAGTGAACTTGAAAGAATTATAAACGAGAATAACAGCCGGAAGAAAAATAAAAACATCTTCAATCGTTCTTTAGACGAAAACGAAGCTACCGCCTTCATAGGCGGTAGTAATTCACTTACTTCATCAACGATTTTGCTAAATGAAAAATATTTCCTTTATGCAACACATATTTTTCTGCTAAAAGTCCCATCACAATTCCCAATGCAATGTGTGCCAGTAAACTTACAACCAAAAGACCGGGACCGAATTTTAAGCCGAAGTATCCTGTATCCATCGCCACCACCATTGGAGGCGTAGTCATCATACCAATTTCAATTATTAATCCCCATATCAATCCCCACCACCATCGAACTTTACCTCCAATGAGTGTAAGCGTTAAACCGAAGCAAGCACCAACCCAATAATGATATACCGAACCAAGCAAGTCGCTTAAAGGAGTAGGTCCCGTAGCCATTGTATCTAAAATTAATACACCGAACATTCGGGGCATATTGCCGGGCATATATCCCAGATGAAAGCCAGTGAGTCGTATAGCATCCAGAAATCCTGTTGCTGCTGCTCCTATCCAAACGCCTACAATCAGGCGATTATACAAACGGTCGCGCTTAGTAACTTTAGCAATGATTGTTATTGCTACCCATAAAATTACAGAAGGAAGCAAAACATTTGTAGCCAGAAATGGCATCTCTAAAAGCCCCGGTGTTAATGCAACTACCAACATATTAGGTCCGATAGCGGCAATCACCAAACCAATGATAGTTAATAACAGTTCGCTAATAGTAAAGGAAGGGAGAGAAACAATCTCCCCCGTATTTTTCCTTCTTAATGCAACAATGGATACAACTATTCCTGCTAATACAAACAGTATGTCGTTTAGCAAGCTAATGATGTCATTAGTTTCCATTATTTTATAAAGTTTGTGATTTCAGAATAACTCATATTCATCATTTCATCCATTTTGGCAAAGTCGGCTCCATACTTTGCGTAGTTGGATTTGTAGTAAGAAACTACTGTTTTCCCATCGCTTTTTTCAAAGACATAAAATCTTGCCGGCATTTCTAATCCAGCTTCTGGTTTCATTGTGAAAAGCATTTTGCCCATATCCGGTTTACCGAATTCTATGGTGGTTGCACCCTTGATAGATGTGCCTACCATTTTAAGCATATTCTGATGGTCAACTGTTGCAACAACCATCATCCCTTTTGATTTGATGGTCTTGTTGAGTGTTTCAACGGTTTTTTTGAAATTTTTGGATGAAACAACATCCGCTCTTTCTTGTGCAACGGCAAATGTCATTGTGCATACGGCAATGACTGCCGTTAAGATTAAGTTTTTCATATAATTTGTCCCTTAGTTTATTAAAACCCGCTTACACGGCAGCGAGTCGATTTTTGATAAGCAAGCCGTGTCTTGCTTTTTTTAAATTAACATTCTCCTGCCACCTTGTATTTTTGTGTTTGATTAATGGCATTACAAATGCTCTCTTTTGAGATTTTGTCTTCGGCAAAGCAAAACATCCGCTTCGCCTGTTTTGAAACTGACATTTTTTTCCAGAATCCCTTCTTTGTTAAGGGCATTTTTCACTGTGTGTTCACAGGTTATACCAGTGATTTTAAACTTTACTTTTTTCATAAAAATAGTATTTAGTTTTTATTGACTAATAATAAAATTGCAATTATTGTTATTGATTTTGCACAGTAGCCCTTCATTTCTTTTTTGGCGAATAATTTTTTTCAGATGAATTTTTCGGGGCACAACATCCTTTTGAATTTTCGTTTTCAGTCGGTCTCAACCCAAGAGCAATAGCATTTTTCAATGCAGCCATCTCGGTTTCGTTCAGATATTTTTTGCCAACTTCCAATAAATCGTTTTCAGATTCGGTTTTGAATTTTTCCACCACGTTGTTTTCATCTGAATTTATCTCAGAACCATAGTTTTTGGAAAAGCGTTTTTTGAAAACATCTGCAAATTCTTTTTTTAGATTTTGTTTCTTTTCTTCGATGAGTGGTGCTTTATCGTTTATTCTCTTTACAAGACGTTCAGCAATTATTTCCGCTTCTTCTTCGCTCAACTTGTCCACTTCTGCTCCGTGAAGCCAGTCCTTACCGCTCTGAAATTCTTTCAGCAGTTTTTTGTATTCCTTTCCTTTGACTTTTTCCACATCCAGTTTGTTCTCTTTAAAAATGGCATCTATGGTCGTTGTTCGCAATTCGGAAGAAGCGTTATCATTCCATACAATTGCAATAACAGTTCCCGCACGGTTCAGCCACGCTTCGCTGACTACATTATTTTTTTTCTCTAATCCAAGCAAGACGGGTTTTGCTTTGCTGCCACAGCCGATTTGAGGTGCAACACCACAGGCCAGCGGAGCTTTGTAGAATGTTACATTTCTTTCTTGTACAATTGCTTGCATTGTGAACAAACAAATGATTGCAATTAATGCCGATTGTGTTATCATTATAAACTCCATTTATGTATTATTTTGTTAATGAATTAATTAGTAAGTGAAAGACTCTTTCAAAAAATTTAACTCTGTGTAATAAAAATTATATTCTCCAATATGGTCGTAAAACATTTGTGCTTTAACCGGATTAGCCCAATCTGAATGGTTATTAACGGAATTAGCGGAATAATGTTTTAAACTACTTTCAGTGAAGAGCGCATATTCTTTAATTAGAAGATCGTTCTTTAACAGGCGGTGTGCTATTATGATATCGATACCAAACAGTTTGCATGCGTCATTAACACGCACAGAGCCAATTTCTCCGTAATGAACGATAAATTTTATCTTCAAATCATAAAGAAGATTACATGCGCCGCATTTACAGTTATTTAATTGATTAATTTCATTTAGTGTTTTATGAAAACTTATGTACATCAATTCAATCTGATTTGATAATTTTTCAAATGAACTGTTTTCATTGAATTTATAGAAAAGTATTGCGTCCCCTTCAATTTCGGATATTGACAGATCGAGTTTATTTGAATCAATAATTGATGAAAGTAAACGAGCAATATTGGCTTGACTATGAGCAAGAGAACTAGCGCTCATATATTGTGTAAATCCGCTGATATCAGGGATAAGGATTAAACCCTTATTTACAACTGTTTGATCAACACGGCAAGTGTTTTCCATCATTATTGTTATTTCCATTAATCAGATTAAATTTTTGTATCCAGCATTTTATTAACAATGTATCAAACCGCACAGCAGCTTAGTTTATGCACATCTTTATCAAAACTGATTGCTGCTAATTTTATTCCTTCCGCTAAAGTTAAATATGGATGAAACATTTGTTTTAATTCTTTAACAGCAATTCCGTATTTAATTGCTAAAGAAATTTCCATCAATAATTCCGAACCTTCTGAGGCAAGAATTCTCGCGCCGATTAATTTATCATTATCTTTATTACGGATAAGTTTGATGAAACCTTTCATATTTCTTGCAGCTATTGAGCGGGGGACATCTTTTAACCAAATTGTAGAAACTTCATAATTGATTTTTTTCTCATACGCTTCATTTTCATCCATCCCAACTCCGGCAACTTGAGGGTCTGTGAATATAACCCACGGAAAAACAGAATAATCTTTTTTAGTTGAACTTACACCAAACATATTCTCAACAGCCAAAGAACCTTCATAAGCAGCAGAATAGACAAACAGAAATTCACCGGTTACATCTCCCGCTGCATAAACATTTGGAGCCGATGTTTGCATGTACTCATTTGTCTTGATGAAATTTTGTTTGTGTAATTCAATCCCCAAATTTTCTAAACCTAATCCGCTTGTATTCCCTTTTCTTCCGGTTGCAACAAAAATATGAGTTCCTTCAATTACCTCATCTTCATCTTTTACAAAAGCGTTTATCAAAATCTTTCCGCTTCTTTTTTCGACTGATTTTATTTTTACACCGGTTTTAATTTCAATTCCTTCGTCTTTTAAATATTCCTTTAATGATTCGCTTACATCAGGCATCTCATCGGGAAGAATTCTAAATGAGCGTTGAAGTACAGTAACCTTTGAACCGAGCCGGGAAAACATCTGTGCATTTTCAAGTGCAATGTATCTTCCACCAATTACAATTAAGTGTTCAGGAAGTTTTTCTAACTCATACAATGTTTCGTTCGTTAAATAGATGATTTCTTCTAAGCCGGGAATATCTGGAACAAAGGTAGTAGAGCCGGTTGCAATTAAAATCTTTTCGGCAGTATATTCTGTATCGTCTGCTTCAACTGTGTTTTGATCAATTAGTTTAGCGTATGCTTCAAGAATAGTAACATTCGGATCATCTTTTATAACATCAATATATTTTGCTTGTCTTAGCTCACTCACCATCTCAGATTTTTGTCGGATAACTTCTTTAAAATCAATTTTGGTTTCCCCAGGTTTTATTCCAGTAAAATTAGGGTAATTAGAAATATGGAACTGTTCTGCTGTTCTTATTAAAGTTTTTGAAGGCACACAGCCGACATTTACACAAGTGCCGCCGATTGGAAGTCCTTCATTTATCATCAATACTTTTTTCTCAAGTTCGCTCGCTTTTATTGCCGCAGAAAAAGCAGCGGAACCTCCGCCGATGATGATTAAATCAAAATGACTCGTGTCAATATTACAGCAGTTCATGATATTACCTTGTAGTTTTTGGTTTTGTTAATAGTGTTAGAAATTTCTTCTTTGCTGATTTTATCGGGATTGAAAGTAAATTCTCCTTTACCATTCTGATAATTTACTTTTACTTCGGTTATTTCTTCTTTCCCTTTGAAAAGTTTTTCAATGCTTGTGGCACAATGCTCACAGGTCATTCCGCTGATTTCTAATCCTATTTTTTGTATGCCCATTTTTTTAGTCTCTAATTGGTTTCTTCAATTTTTATTTTTTTTACTTTATAGCCGACTTTTTCTTCAACAGCTTTTTTAAGTTGATTTTCGGATACCTTTGATTTATCAAACACAACTTGAACAATTCCGGTTTTGTATGAAGAGCTTGCTGAAATTACTCCTACTTCTGATTTAAGTGCATAGTCAACAGAATTTTCGCAAGAGGGGCAAGTCATTCCTTCGATATATAATTTTGCTTCCGTTACGTTGCTGTCTTTTATAACTACTTTGTTATTATTCGTTCCCGGAAAAAATATGTGTGAATAAGAGGGAAATGTAAACATGATAATACTAACACCGGTTACAACCCAAAGAAATGCTTTTGAGTTGAGAAAATTTTCCTTCGCCGGGTTTTCCTCATTTTCACAGGCACATCCAATGTCATTTACCTTTTTCGGTTTATATGCACTGTAAAAGGCATAACCAAGAACAACTGTTGTTAAGCCTATCAAATAAGGTCTTAACGGTTCAAGAAAGGAAAAGATTGAAGCAATTCCGCTTATACCACCCAGCATTGCCAACACAGGAGTAATACAGCAGAGTGATGCCGTAATTGCCGCCAGTAATCCTGCACCTAACCATTTAGTTTCTAATGATTGTTTTTTTTTATAACTATCCTTAATTACATTTTTTGAATAAATATCAATTATTGAGATCAACTAAGTACTGAAGTTGGACACCCAGCACTTGAGAGTTTGTTAACTGTATTCCCCTTGTATTTCTGTAGAGTGGTACCATAGTATAAACTCCTAATAAGTATTTCCCTTCAATATAATTTAGATAAATAAACAAATCGGAACTTGTGCCGCCTGTGCTGGGCAAAGTCCTCCTTGCATAATCAGCATTTGCAAACCTACTTCTAAGCTGAAGACTAAAAGTAAGATATTCAGTAAAATTATAATTAGCGCCAAGAGCAACTAACAATTCATCTCCGATTTTGTAACCTTGAAGATTGGTGCCTGCGTACCTGTAAAGAAGATTGCCGTATATAGAGAGACTTAAGCTTGTGAATGAGTTGGATAAATAACTCCATAGAAGCAGATCCGGAGCGCCGGTGCCGGGCTGAAGATCGATCGGAAGTCTTGATCCATTGTCTTCTTTTCTGAAATCGCCAACGGGAAGTTTAGCTCCGCCACCGACTGCGAAAACAAAAGGTGAAAAAAAGTCCGGCGTTACTATTTCGTATTTACCGAGTAGAATAATATCACCAAAACCCTGTCCGCTAAATTTCACATCCTGCAGAGAGTTATCTGAAGGAGAGGTAACAGTTGTATTTCTTTCCCTATAAGTGTAAGAAGTTATAGCCAATACAGATACTTTTTCCGAAATACCATATTCCACCTGTAGCGTTAAATAAGAAACAGTTGCTGAACGTTTCAGCGGATCATAAATTTTCTTCCTTCCATCAAAACTGGCTCCAAGATAATTATTTTCATAGCCAGCTATAATAGACAAATTATTAACTGGGACAATACTTCTAAATACACCTCCCAGAGAAGAAGTTCCAGCAGTACAACATGCTTGAGAATGTATCTTCTCGCACATGGCAAGCATAATAAAAATCACAAATAATATTTTCAGAATGTTGATCATCTAAGGATTAACGTATAATGTAATAGTCTTAGAAGCAGAAGCACCTCTTGAATCTTTTACTGTAACGGTAATATCATTTATCCCGGCACAACAATAAGAAGCGCTATAACGCACAGTGGATCCATTACCTATTATATCACCAAGCAGGGCAAACCAGGAATATGTCAGCGCATCTCCTTCCGCATCAGTAGCATCTACCGTTAATTTTGCAGTTTCTCCTACACGGATAACGAGCTTATCAGATATTAAACTATTAATTATAGGTGGGTTGTTATCTCCAGAAGCTCCTTCTGATGTCAACGGTTCAACACAACCCGCAAATAATACTGCAGATATAAGCCCTAACAATATCAGCCTAGATTTGAACATATCTTTTCACCAATCAGTTACCATTAAGGAATTAGATTATTTTTTCATGTCTTTATTATTCTCTACGGGGTAGGTTCAAATTTTTTCTCAATTTTTTTGATGCTAGTTTTAGCGGGATCAAATTCAACGACCGCTTTACCATCTTTCAAACTTACTTCATACTTACAAGTTAACACCATAAATACTGCCAAGTGTTTTTTCCACCGAGTCCACACAGGCCTGGCAAGTCATACCTGTAACAGTTAGCGTTGTTTTTGTATTCTTAACCTGTTGATCTTTATCTGATTGAGCAAATAAAGCAGAAGCTGTAAGCAAACTAAAAACGACAAGCACAAAAGATAGATTTTTCATTTCAGAACTCTTTATTAATATTAAGTTATTTCAATTACTTCGAGAATCGGGCATTCATCCGACGAGACTTCTTCATTCACACATTGATTAATCAGTTTAACGAGTACACTTCTAATATTTTTTAAATCTCTGATTCTATTATCAACATCTTGTAGTTTATGTTCAGTCAGATGTTTGACATCTCCGCACTTTGCTTCGGAATCTCTTCTTAAACCAAATAGCTCTTTAATTTCTTTCAAAGTAAAACCAAGTTCTTTAGCACGCTTTACAAATAACAATCGCTTCAGATCGGTTTCATCATAAATTCTGTAACGTGATTCTTTCCGTTTCGGCTTGGGAAGCAATTTCAACTTCTCGTAGTAACGAACGGTCTCAGTATTTATTCCAACTTCTTCGGCTAACTGCCCAACGAAATATTCAGCCATTTTCAAATCCTTTTTAATTGCTTGCACAAATATAATACCCGTAGTATGGTACGGAGTCAAGAAAATTTTTTTTGAAAATTTTAATAGAAAACATTGTATCTAAGCTTTAGTAGGCAATCTGAATTGTCTGTAAAATCTATTTTAGGTAGTATAACAATTAAATTCTGCATAGTGAAATTGATCTTGTGCATATTATGGATTCACCAATGCAAGTTGTAAATTCAATTGAACTTGCCAAACGCACGAGAGCAATTGTCTGGCAAAATATTGCCTTTGCTATGGGAGTTAAATTATTCTTCATTCTTCTGGGTGCGTTTGGAATTGCTACAATGTGGGAAGCAGTATTCGGAGATATGGGCGTTGCGGTATTGGCTATCTTAAATGCAATGAGAGTGATGAAATGAAGCGAAGCTAAAGTATTATTGCGAAGCTGATCTTTCAAATGCATGAAAATTATTTTTCGTAAATTTATAAGTAGTCATAAGCGCAAAGTCAACTTATTTATGAACAGGTTCCAAAGATATATTATACGCAAAAGTTTTGTTCGACTTGCTGTAATCATATTTGGGTTAGCTATGGCGCTGCTCTTTACCGGATTAAACAGAAGCGTTGATCAAACCGTTTCAAATCTACCCGATTTAGTTATCGGAACTATTGTATTTTTTTTGGTAGCCCAAGGATCATTTAGAATTATGAAACTGGCAAAATAGATATGGGCTTATAATGTATAATTACATCTCAATACTTTTCAAAGGAAGTTAAAATGAAACTAACATATATCATATTAATCGGTTATTTAATAAGCGCAGTTTTTATTTATGGTCAAACTCAGCTTACCATTCCAGATACACTAAGCGGGACCAACTTTAATTTAACTGTAAAAAGCGGTACAGTTAATTTCTATCCCGGTTTTGTTACAAATACAATGGGCGTTAATGGTAATTACTTAGGACCAACATTAATTCTCCGTAAAGGAGAACATGTTCAGATAAATGTTACTAACTCGCTCACAGATACAACAACAATTCATTGGCACGGTATGCATGTTGCACCGGAAAATGATGGCGGACCTCATACTGTAATTTTACCGGGAACTACTTGGCAGCCGCAATTTACAGTGATGGATAATGCTGCGACTTATTGGTACCACCCTCATTTACACAAAAAAACAAACGAACATGTAACAAAAGGTGTGTCTGGTTTTATTATTGTTAGAGATAGTAATGAAGCAAAAATTAATCTCCCAAGAAGGTATAGTGTTGATGATTTCCCGATTGTTGTTCAATCAAGAGCTTTTGATGCAAATAAGCAATTTCTTTTCAAATCGGAATTAGACTCAGTGATTTTAGTTAACGGCACAAAGAATCCTTATCTGCAAGTTCCTTCCCAAGTTGTTAGATTGCGTCTGTTGAATGGTTCGACTGAAAGGACTTACAATTTTGGTTTGAAAGGAAACAAATCGTTTTATCAGATCGCGGGTGATGGCGGTTTATTAAACGTACCAATACTATTTACAAGGTTGCGTTTAGCACCAGGCGAACGAGCAGAAATTTTAGTTGACTTCAGCTCTATGCAAGGACAAACGACTTATTTGATGAGCTATGCATCAGATTTAAGTAATGGAATTATTGGTGCAAGACAAGTTGGTATGGGAATAAATGGTATTCCTAATTATTCTAATAACAAATTGAACGGGGCTGATTTTAATATTTTACGGATTGATGTTATCGCTCCAACTGTCAATCCAATTACTACAATACCAACTTCATTGACTACTAATATTCCGTGGAATACAGCATCAGTCAATGCAACGCGAATTCTTACCTTCACTTCAACTGGTGGTATGATGAATGTAGTTGGACCATTTGTTATTAATGGTGTACCCTTCAATATGAACACTATAAATTATAATGTTCCTCTTAATAATATTGAAATCTGGGAGCTTAGAAATCAAACATTGGTTGCGCATCCTTTTCATATCCACGATGTTCAATTTTATTTGTTGGATAGAAACGGAAGTGCAGTTCCTTCCAACGAAAAAGGGAGGAAAGATGTTGTTTTAGTTCTTCCACTGGAAACCGTTAGATTTATTACAAAGTTTGAAAATTTTTCAAACTCTATGGTTCCGTATATGTATCATTGTCACCTACTTACACATGAAGACGACGGCATGATGGGACAGTTTTTAGTTACGAATACGACAGATGTTGAAATAGAAAATCCCTCTTTACCAAATGAGTTCTTGCTTATGCAGAATTACCCAAATCCTTTTAATCCAAGTACAGTTATCGGTTATCAATTATCGATTGCAGGACACGTTACGTTGAAAGTTTATGATATTTTGGGAAGAGAAGTCGCGACACTTGTTAATGAGTATCAGACAGCGGGACTTCATCATTCTCAATTCGCAATTATCAATTCACAATTACCAAGTGGAGTTTATTTATATAGAATTCAAGCCGGGTACTTTACTGAAACAAAAAAAATGATAATATCAAAATAAAAAAAGGAGATAATACTATGAGATCGTTAATTTTAATTTTAGTTGGATTTGTTCTTAGTTCTTATTTATCCGGCTGCATGATGATTGGTATGGGCGGTATGCACGATGAACACAATATGGATGAACAGAAATCCGAATTTATAGTGAAAGAAATTTATAAAAACGGACTTATTATCACAACCAAGTTTCCTTCTGTTGTCCGTGATAACAATGCGATTTTTTCTGTGACTGTTTTGAAAGAATCGACAAACCAACCAGCAGAAGACGCAGAAGTTTATATCGAAATAAATAAATTAGATGAAACAGTAACAGATCATCATCAACATCAGGATAAAAGCGAAAATGAACAGGCACGAATTCGTTTTGAACAGATAAAAAAAGGATATTTTGAATTAACAAAAATATTTTCGACTGAAGGAACCTATCAAATTAAAGTTGCCATAATACCTGGAGAAAATATGGGACTTGAGAAACCGGTAGAAATTATCGGTTCGTTTGATGTGATTTCACCGCATCATTCCGCTGATAAAGATTCATCTATCAATCCTCTTTATATAATAGGAGGAATTGGAATGGCTGTTGTAATGGTTTTTATGATGAGCACATTTTAATAAACAATAAATGAGCCTACTCTAAATTAGATCCGACTCATAAATAAAAAACATAAATAAAGGAGGATAAAATGATTAAATCATTTTTAACAAAAACACTTGCAATAAGTGTGATTTTAATGCTGTCCTTTTCGGTTTTACCTGCCCAAGAGAAACAAGAAGTAAAGGATAAAGTCGAGAAAAAAACCGAAATGAAAATGGATGATCATAAAGATCATCAAAAGGTGGAGAAAGAATCAAAAGCAAAAAACGATAAAGATTCTGAAGCCAAAATATGGAACGCATATTGCCCGGTGATGGGTGATGAAGTCGATGCGGAAGTTAAGAGAGTCGAATATAAAGGCAAAACAATTGGGTTCTGCTGTGCCGGCTGCATCAAGAAGTTCAACAAAGCCCCGGAAAAATATTTGAAGAACTTAAGCCCGGACGGTAAAACATTTAAGAAAAAATAATTAATTTATGTAGGGCGAATCTCCGATTCGCCCATTTCTATTAGAAAGATTCAAAAATGAAAACAGAAGAACTCAAAATCGAAGGAATGAGTTGCGACCACTGCGTCATGGCTGTTAAAAATGCTCTTGTTTCACTCGGCGTTCAAAATCTCGAAGTTGAAGTCGGAAAAGCAAAATTCGATTACGATGAGAACTCGATTGATATCTCAAAAATAATTTCTGTTATCGAGGAAGAAGGTTATAAAGTAGCAAATGTACAATAGATGATAAATTCTAAATCCTAATCCGTCTGTCGACGGTCTAAATCCGAA
>JAHJVF010000254.1 GCA_018828505.1 Bacteroidota bacterium
AATCTCTGCGGACTTTAGTCCATAATTCAAGTTTTTAGAGATGCTCATATGTCTTTCACATCCTCAAGCGGTAGACGACTCTGAATTAGCGATGTAAATTCAATTTTTCTACCCATTTAAGTTATTGAATCTTCTTAATCATTCCTGTAATTTTATCTGTAAGACTACTCTAAAAAGGTTTAAATTAAGATCGAGATTAATTTACTAATAACTTTTTAGATTCGTCTTATAAACCATAACAAAGTTTTTCAGAGAAGAAATTGGAGTTATCCGAAAGAGAAAAAAATATACTTAGATGCGTTATTCAAAACTTCGTTCTAACTGCTAATCCTGTTGGCTCGCGGGTCATCAGCAAAAAATTTCAGTTAGGGCTTAGTCCGGCAACAATTCGCAACGTGATGTCCGATCTGGAATCGATGGGATTGATCTATCATCCCCACACTTCTGCGGGCAGAGTTCCGACCGATAAAGGTTATCGGTTATATGTCAATCTTTTAATGGATACTCCACATTTAACTGCACATGAAAAAAAGTCAATTGAAAAGGAAATTACTTCCGAAACCGAAAGTGACGATGATATTCTGAAAACAGCATCCAGTATTTTGGGAAAAATATCGTCTCAATTGGCAATGGTTTCTTATCCGAACCTCAATAAATCATTGCTTGAGAAGATCCATTTAGTAAAACTTCCGCATCACATACTGATGGTGATACTTTCACTGAAAAGTGGAATCATCCGCACGATCAGTCTTGAATTTTCTTTGGAGCTTGAATCCCGAAAACTTGAGCAAATACAAAATTTAATTAATGAACGGATCGCAGGTTTGACTTTGCTCGAGATCAAAAACACTTTCAGCGATAGATTTAAAGATTTGAAGAATGAGAAAACCGGTGTCGTGCGGCTTTTTCTTAATTCCGTTGAGAAGATATTTTCCGAGGAGAAAGAAGTCGATAAAGTACATATATCGGGAATGGGGAACATTCTCAAGTCTCCGGAATTTAAGAATGCCGAACAATTTCAAGGTATAATAGAACTTATTGAGGATAAAGAAGTGATTCTGCATGTATTGGATAAAGCTAAAGATTTCGGTAAAGATGAAATCATGGTCTCTATTGGTGCAGAAAATATTTACGAGAAGCTAAATGATTATAGTCTTATCACAGCTTCATATAAATCTGGCGATGCTGGTGGAGTACTAGGAATGATTGGTCCTCGAAGAATGAATTATTCCAAAATGATCGCCATCGTTGGATATATGTCCAAAATTCTAACCGATGTATTAAGTAAAAAAATATCTAACCCGCATGCATCACCGCGATAAATGTAGCGGGCAGGCTAAATGAAATTCAAATTGAAAAATATGGAGAAAAAATTGACCCAAGAAAAAAACAAACAATCAAATTCAGAAAAGAAAAATGATGAAGAGTTAAATGGTGAACTTAAAGAGACAAACGGAAAAGCTGACGATGTAAAATCAAATTCATTAACAGAACCATTGGTGACTGAATCAGAAGAAGAGAATGAAATCTTAAAGCTTGAAGCCGAGAATAAGGATCTCAAAGATAAATTTCTAAGGAAGGTTGCTGAGTTCGAAAACTATAAAAGAAGGATCGAGAACGAACAGTTTAATTACTTTAAATATGCAAATGAAAGTTTGATTAAAGACCTATTATCAATCCTTGATGATTTTGAGAGGTCGCTCAATTACACTAACGGAGAGTCAAACAAAAATAATGTGCTTGAAGGGAATAAATTAATATTCGACAAATTTCAAAAGATACTGACAAATTACGGAGTGAAGAAAATCGAAGCGTTAAATAAGCAATTCGATGTTCATTTCCACGAAGCGTTGCTTCAAGTTCCAAAAGATGGTGTTCCGTCTCACACCGTAATTGAGGAAGTTGAGAAAGGGTATTTGCTTAAAGATAAAGTTATCAGACATACAAAAGTCATCGTCTCATCCGATTCAGACAATGAAAAAAGTGAGGGCGAAAATGAATTCAATGATGAAACAACGAATGAGATAAGTAATGAGAGGACAAAAGAATAAGTGACTAAGCGTGATTATTACGAAATATTAGGTGTATCAAAAAATGCAGCCGGTGATGAAATTAAAAAAGCATACAGGAAACTCGCCATGCAGTATCATCCCGATAGAAATCCCGGCAATAAAGAAGCTGAAGAAAATTTTAAAGAAGCAGCCGAAGCCTATGAAGTTCTAAGCGACCCTGAAAAACGTAGACGTTTCGATCAATTTGGACATGCCGGAATGAAAGGAACCGATTTCCGTGAATATACAGACATCAATGACATTTTTAATTCATTCCGCGATATATTTTCCGGTTCAGGTTTTGGCGGTGGAATTTTTGATGATTTCTTCGGCGGCGGAACATCAACCCGATCGAGGAGAAGAGGCAGCACCGGGCAACCGGGCAGCGATCTTCGGGTGAATTTAAAATTAACATTTGAAGAAATAGCTACCGGTGTAGCGAAAAAAATTAAAATCAAACGATCTCAGAAATGCAACGATTGTAACGGAACTGGTTCTGACAGTGGAAGCTCACTCGAAACATGTAATGTTTGTAAGGGAACCGGTGAGGTGCGGCAAGTTTCGCGTTCGGTTTTCGGACAATTTGTAAATATCACTACATGTAACCATTGCGGCGGTGAAGGTAAAGTCGTAAAAACACCCTGTATGAACTGCAAAGGAGATGGAAGAACTTCTCAAGAGTCAACAATTACTGTAAATATTCCTGCAGGAGTTTCAAACGGGAATTATCTCACTCTACGTGGAGAAGGTAATATCGGAAAAAGAAATGGACCCGCAGGCGATATTATAGTAGTTATTGAAGAAAACCCCCACGAAGTATTCCAACGCAATGGCGATGATATTATTTACGAATTGTTTATTTCAATTCCTGAAGCAATTCTTGGCGGTGAGATTGAAGTTCCCACATTGAATGGAAGAGCGAAAATTAAAATCGACGCGGGCATTAGTCCGGGTAAGATTCTCAGAATGAAAAATAAGGGATTCCCGAACTTGAACGGCTACAAAACCGGCGATCAACTGATCTATGTTAATATTTTTATACCTGATAAGCTGACTCAAAAAGAGAAAGAATTGGTGAAAACGATGATGGATAGTCCAAATTTCTCACCAAAGGTAAGAAGTAAAAAATCCAAATCGATTTTTGAACATATTAAAGATGTTTGGAATTAGTTTAATAGTTGAAATGTGGGAAATCTTTTCATGCCCGCATACTGAACGGAATTTAGTCCTGAATAAAATAAGATACAGATTTTATTTGCATGGCTGTATTTGACTTCAAAAAACTTTCTCCCAAAAATCATTTCACTAAGAATGAGATAAAGGTTCTTTTTTTTATCCTTGGTGTAGGAGGCATTGGGATTGGTGCTAATTTGTTCAGCTCATGGCAATCTTCGCAAAACAAACAATTTGAAAAAACAAATATAGATAGTATATTTACCGAGATTTTTCGAACAGATTCTGTTGAAAAAAATATTCTGAATTCGTCCGATTCTGTGCGAAGTTCGTATCTAAAGATAGAATCGAAAACAACAAAAAAAGACGAATTAAAACCCGGAAGCATAAACATAAATAACGCTTCATTAGAAGACTTGAAACGATTACCCGGTATTGGTGAAAAAATTGCAGAACGAATTGTAGATTATAGAAAAAGTGTTAGAAAATTCAGATCAAAGGAAGAATTGATGGACGTTAAAGGTATCGGGCAGAAAAAGTTCGAAGCACTTAAAGAATTTATAACTATTAAATAATAAGATCCTTGGAGGAAAGATGACCTCGCGGAAAGAACCGACATATATTCATATCATTTTATTATTAATTGCAGCAGGCTTAGTCTATTTATTAATTCGGGTTGCGATCCTCGACCCGCAGAATGTACTCGAACAGGAGAAATTCTTTAAGGAGGAATCCAGACTGCGAATGATCAACATCAAAACAGCGGAAGTTTTGTATAAAAACAAATTCGGGAAGTTCACAGATAGTTTCGATTCTCTTTTTAATTTTATAAATACTGATACTTTAGTTCGAGCTAAAAGAGATTCGATCTTTGTAAATCTGAAATCCGGGACTTTCGTTTTGGATTCACTTATGTATTCACCCAAGAGTCATTCACTTTATATTCTTCAAATCGATACGACAACTACGACTGATACAGTTGTAAATCGGCGTGGAAAATTCCTTCGAGTCGATACCACTACAACCATCGGTAATCGTTATTATCTGGAATGTTCTGATGGATATGGCACTATCGGTGATTTGAAGAATGATGCGAAGATCAATGTTCCATCCTGGGGACAGTAAAATCGAATTTTAATATGTGAGACGAATCTACCGAAAATGTCATGACATTGTGAAAAAGATAGGTTTAATGTTTTTCAATTTAAAATAGAGTCAAAAATTCCGGCAATTTTAATTTTATCATACTTTTTTTAGAGTAGTCTCATGGTTGAAAAACTTAATTCAGTAGGATTTTCCATTTCGCGAGAAAATCTCTACTGGGTTATTTTATCCGAAAAAGACGATGAACAAATTGAAATTAAAGATTTAGACCGATTTCAATTCAGTTCGCCACTCGATTACTCCGATTTATTAAGTCAAGAAAACAGATTAAAGATTTACCGTTCTATTCAAAAGCAAGCGGAATCAGGTAAATTTCAGGGGCTGAAAGCAAATCTCTGTTTGGATTCTGTAATAACGTACATTACAAAAATTCCTATCGATGTTAATCTTAATTCGGAAGAGATCGAGAACCAGCTTCATTGGGAATTCGCAACTTTGATAGGTGATAAAAATATTAAAGATTATCATCTTTTTTACAATAAGGTGAAGCATCTTCAAAACGAATCGGCTAACTCTATCATTCTGCTTATTGTGAAAAAGAGATTCATTTCGTTCTTCAAAAATATATTTGAAGATCTTAAACTAAATATTAGCGTAACCGACGTAGATCACTTTTGTTCAGAAACTGCTTGCAGGTACAACTATTCAGACTTTGATAATGGGAACTCAATTATCGTTTCGGAGAAAAATTCACTGGTTGAAATAAGTATGATAGTTGAAGGGGAGTTTTTTAATTACCGGCACATAAAAAAAAGTCAAGATGAGCTGTTGACTGATTTTTTTCAAAAGCACCTTTTGCCATTGGTAAAAGGGAGGAGACAGAATTCATCCGCAAAAATATATTTAAGTACTGAAAAAATTTCTAAAAATGCCTTTGAAGAACTCACAACAAATTTCCCGGTCGATATTGAACTGATAAATCCTTTTAAACAATTCATAATTAACAAAGGAGTGTTGAATTCACGGGTTTTTGAAAATATGCATTGTTTCGCTCCTGCAGTTGGAATTGCACTGAGACGGAGTTGAAATGCGAATCATTTCCGGTGAATTCAAGAGCAGAAGAATTAAGTCAGCAAAAATCGAAGGACTTCGCCCCGCGACAGATAGATACCGAGAAACATTATTCAACATTCTCAATAATCATATTGATTTCGATCAAATTAAAGTCTGCGACCTTTATGCCGGAACTGGGGCGGTTGGTTTTGAATGTTTAAGCAGAGGAGCCGCTCGGTGTGTTTTCATTGAGAAGCAAACATCAGTTATAAATTTATTGAAGGAAAATAGTACTGATTTGAAAGTGTCCGATAGGGTTCAAATAGTCAATGAGACCGCTGAGAGATTTACTTCTTTCACTACCGAAAAATACGATTTGATTTTCGCCGATCCTCCATATTTTAATTTTGATATTTACAAAACTTATGACAATATTCTCCACAGAAAACTGGTCGCTGAAGATGGAATTCTCATCATTCAGAGAAGCAAAGAAACATTGAATGAAGATGAGGTACAGTTCTCAAAAAAAGTGTTTAAATTGATTGGCGATGATGCTGTTTATCTATTCAAATTTTAGAAAGTAAATTCAAATGGAAAGAATTGTAATTTATCCCGGCACATTCGATCCGATTACACTCGGACATCTTGATGTTATTCAGCGTGCAGCAAGCCTGTTCGATAAAGTGATCGTTTCAGTTTTAGTGAATGCTTCTAAAGCCCCTCTTTTCACAAAAGAAGAGCGAATGGAAATGATTCGGGAAACGGTTAAAGATTATAAACATGTCGAAGTGGACGAATTTGATGGATTACTAGTTGAATATGCAAAGAAAAAAAATGCCATTGCGATTATCCGCGGATTGAGAGCTATAAGCGATTTTGAATACGAGTTTCAGATGGCATTGATGAATAGGAAAATTTCTGATGGAATTACAACAGTTTTTCTCATGCCGCATGAAAAGTATACATATTTGAACTCAACCATTGTCAGAGAACTTGCCCGGCTCCATGCAGATGTGTCGGAATTTGTTCCTAAGAGTGTCGTGAAAAAATTATCACAGAAGTTTGCTTAATTATTAAAGCCATTCGAACGTTCTTAATTTTGGTCAAAACGTCTAACTTTTGACATTCCCAAAATATTTATTTAACTTTGCACGCTAAAATTATAAGATAAGTATGCCAATTGGAGAACTTTAAATATGAAACAGGAACGAATAACCAAATCAGCAAGAGAAATTGATATAGAGAAAAAATGGTTCGTAGTTGATGCAAAAGACCAGATCGTCGGAAGATTTGCTTCAAATGTTGCCCGCATCTTAAGAGGTAAGCACAAACCGATCTTCACGCCTCATATCGATAGCGGTGATTTTGTCGTTATAATTAATGCTGAAAAAGTAAGATTAACTGGAAAAAGAGAAACACAAAAAACATATTTCAGGCATTCGATGTATCCGGGCGGTGCGAAAACAGTTTCATTCCGTGAATATATGCAAAAGAATCCCGCCTACATTTTAGAGCATGCAATTAAGGGAATGATCCCCAAGACTCGGCTTGGAAGTAGAATTTCGAAAAAGTTGAAAGTCTATGCCGGCGAATCGCATCCTCATTCTGCTCAAAAGCCTGAAGTATTAAAATTTTAGTTTAGGAGAAATTAATGGCTGATAAAATAGCTGTTGGAAGAAGAAAGACATCTGTTGCAAGAGTAACGATCAGACCCGGTTCAGGGAATGTTAACATCAATAATAAGAGTATTGATGATTATCTCCCAACCGAGCACGATAGAAAATTAGCATTAGCCCCTGTTGAAGCTGTAGAAGTTCAAGGTAACTATGATTTTATTATTTCGGCACATGGTGGTGGAATTTCTGGTCAGGTTGGAGCGATTAAACTCGGAATTGCACGTGCATTGTTGTTGGTCGATGAAGAGTTCAGACCAATACTGCGAAAAGGTGGATTTCTCACTCGAGATTCAAGAATGGTCGAACGTAAAAAATACGGCCGTCCGAAAGCTCGTAAGAGATTCCAATTCTCAAAGAGATAACATTTTAATTTAACACGCATATTCGTGGATCTGCTTGAGTGTGTCCTTCTCCTTCTCCGTTAGCTAACGGAGACGGATGGCGGATCTCGAGCAGAGATGAAGCGGATAGAAGAATAACAAAAAATAGGAGATACATGATCAATATTGGTTTAACCGAATTGTTAGCCGCAGGTGCACACTTTGGGCACCTCACCCGCCGTTGGAATCCCAAAATGAAGCCGTACATTTTCATGGAGCGAAATGGGATACACATAATCGATCTTAACAAAACAAAAGAATGTCTAATTAAGGCTGCCGATGAACTTGAGAAAGTTTCCATGGAAGGGAAGAAAATTCTCTTCGTTGGTACAAAGAAGCAAGCAAAAGATGTGATCCGTACAGAAGCACTTCGTTCAGGAATGAATTGGGTGAGTGAAAGATGGCTCGGTGGAATGCTTACAAATTTTGTTACGATCCGGAAATCGATCAAGCGTTTGCAGAACATTGAAAAAATGGAAAATGACGGTACGTTCGATCGATTAGTTAAAAAAGAAAAACTCTTCCTTTCGAGAGAAAAAGAAAAACTTCAAAAAATCTTTGAAGGGATTTCTGAACTAACAAAATTACCAGGTGCACTTTTCGTCGTTGACATTAAAAAAGAACACATTGCCATAAAAGAAGCAAATCGTTTGCGCATTCCTATATTTGCGATAGTTGATACTAACTGCGATCCTCAAGGAATTGATTATGTGATACCTTCAAATGATGATTCAGTAAAAGCGGTTGATTTGATCGTCAAGATTATGGCTGATAAAGTGCTCGAAGGTAAACAAAGAGCAAAAGAACTGAAAGCTGAATTGCAAGCTCAAGACGAAAAAGAAAAAAAAGAAAAAGAAAAAGAGAAAGAATAGGAGAAGAAGTTTCATGGCTGTTACTGCTCAACTTGTTAAGACTTTGCGTGAAAAGACCGGTGCCGGTATGATGGATTGTAAAAAGGCACTGGAAGAAAGTGGTGGTGATTTCGAAAGGGCGATTGAATATTTAAGAAAAAAAGGTGCGGCGGTTGCTGCAAAAAGAGCCGAGCGAATAGCCAATGAAGGAGTCGTTGTCACAAAATTATCTGAGGATAAGAAGTCCGGAGTAATTCTTGAACTCAATTGTGAAACGGATTTTGTAGCAAAAAGTGACGACTTTTTAGCACTCTCAAAAAAACTTGTTGATTTAGTCTTTAATAATGATTTCAAAACTGTCGATGAAGTTCTATCTGCAAAAATAGACGAACTCCAAGTTTCCGAAATGATAAATGAAGTACTCGGAAAGATTGGCGAGAAGATTGAGATTTCGAGATTTAAAAAAATCAACATTCCGTCGGGAGCTATAATTGATTACATTCATCCAGGGGCAAAACTTGGTGTTTTAGCTGTTTATGAATCATCAAAAGAAATTCCGGCAGAATTTGCTACTCTCGGAAAAGATTTGGCAATGCAGGTTGCTGCAATGAAACCTTTAGTCGTGAGAAGGGAAGAAGTTGATAAAACCGTTCTCGAAAAAGAAATTGAAATCTACAAATCTCAAGCCCGCAACGAAGGAAAGCCCGAGCAGATTTTAGAAAAGATTGCCACCGGAAAACTTGAAAAATTTTACCAGGAATTCTGTTTATTGGAGCAAGCATTTGTGAAGGATGGCTCAAAAGTTGTCGGTGATTTAATTAAGGAATTCAATAAAACAAATGAGACTGATATTAAGGTATCACGGTTTTTCAGATTTCATTTAGCTGATGAGAAAAAATAATGCAAAAAGCAATCTACAAAAGAATTCTGCTTAAACTCAGCGGGGAAGACCTTTTAGGGGAGAAAAAATTTGGTATCGATCCGAAAGTTCTTCAAAGATTAGCCGACGAGATTGATCAAGTCAGAAAGCTTGATGTAGAAATTGCTATTGTAATCGGCGGTGGGAATATTTTCAGAGGGGTATCCGGTATAGATCAAGGGTTCGATCAAGTTACCGGAGATCAAATGGGAATGCTTGCAACTTTGATCAATTCACTCGCTCTTCAAACTACACTTGAAAATAGGAATATTCATACAAGATTGCTTTCAGCGATCAGGATTGAAGAAATTGCAGAGCCGTATATCCGCCGACGTGCGATCCGTCATTTAGAAAAAGGAAGAGTTATAATTCTCGGTGCTGGAACCGGGCATCCATATTTTACAACCGACACAGCCGCTGCATTAAGAGCTGTTGAAATAAAGGCGGATGTGATCCTTAAGGGAACCCGCGTTGAGGGGGTTTATGATTCTGATCCTGAAATGAATGCGAATGCAATTAAATATACTGAAATCAATTTTCTTGACGTCCTCAAAAAAGGCTTGAAGGTAATGGACCTTACAGCCGTTACACTATGTCAAGAGAACAAACTTCCGATCATAGTCTTTAATATGAATAAGCATGAAAATTTGAAAAGACTTCTGCTCGGAGAAAAAATCGGAACGATCGTTAATCACGAAGTAAAAACTAACTAATAATTTTATCGAGGTTTATATGATGAAAAACACAATCTTAACCGAGACTGAAGATAAAATGCAAAAAGCTACCGAAGTTTTACGACAAGAGTTGGTGAAGATAAGAACCGGTAAGGCAACAACAGCTTTACTCGATGGCATTAAAGTGGATTACTATGGTTCCATGGTGCCATTGAATCAAACTGCTAACGTTAGTGTTGGTGATATCCACACAATTCTTGTTCAGCCATGGGATAAATCGGCGATTCAAGCGATTGATAAAGCTATTCTTGCTTCAGAGTTGGGTCTCAATCCAATCAGTGACGGTGATGTACTCCGAATTCCTATTCCCGCTTTAAATGAAGAGCGTAGAAAAGAATTAGTGAAACTCATTAAGAGATTCGGTGAAGAAGGAAAGATTGCAATCCGGAATATCAGGCGTGATGGTAATGACCAACTCAAAAAAGCCGAAAAGGAAGAACACCTTCCTGAAGATGAACGAAAACGGGGCGAGCAGGAAGTTCAAAAACTCACCGATAAATACATCAAAGCAATTGACGATTTACTTGCTCACAAAGAAAAAGAGATAATGGAAGTATAGTTGAGTGCGGAGTGCTGTCCGTCAGCTGACCCCGTGAGATAAATATTGTTCTTTTCTTAATTTATTTTCCAGTTATCTCACGGGGCTGACGGAGTAGAATGCGGAATTTGATTTAGGATAAATTCCAACTTTGAAAAAACCTTGTCCGAAGGACTCCTTTGGAGAAGGTTCAGGTTTAATTTGTGATCTGTTAACCTTCAAGCCTGCCTGCCTCTCTTAGCTAAACCAGGCAGGCAGGGTTGAGACTTGAAGGAAAAACTTCTTTCATCTTTTCATAATTTACTTCGTCGCTTGACTTTATTTACGATAAGCAATATATATGTATGGTTTAATTAATGGTCATCTCTAATAACTAAAAAATGAGGACTATCCGAAGGATTCCTTTGGAAAAGTCCATAATGAACGGATTTCTTTTTTAACCCCACGCTTAAGCGTGGGGTTATTTAAAGTCCTATCCAACAAGGGCTTTAGCCCAATTGATTCGCCGCCGTTGATTAAAACGCAAATGGTTTAAAAAAACAAATTTATAGTTTTTAGATGTGCCCTAATATATAGTTTGAGGTAAATCATGTCCGTTGCAGTAAAACCAAAATATACTCCGCAAGAATATTTAGAGATAGAAAGAAAAGCCGAAACAAAAAGTGAATATTTTAATGGTGAGATATCTGCTTTAGCGGGAGTGACCCAAGAACATGTTTTAATCATAACAAATATTATCACTGAACTTGGTACTCAATTAAAAAAACGACCATGCCAAGTTTATCCGAGCGATATGCGAGTGAAAGTAAGCCAAACCGGACTTTACACTTATCCAGATATTTCAGTTGCCTGCGATAAACCAGAATTCGAAGACGAACATAACGATACTTTACTTAATCCCAGATTTGTCATCAGAGAACAAAAGACTTTAGATACCCGTTACAAAAATTGATATAAGGGTACCTCTAAAAACCTATTCTGCGAACATCTGCGGGAGAATATTTCCCGCCCG
>JAHJVF010000255.1 GCA_018828505.1 Bacteroidota bacterium
TATAAGATAGAGCGAAGAAGAGAGACGAATTCATCGGAGTAGATAGACCCGAAAATACATTTGTAAAAATCACACCTTTCAATGAAACTTCTTTCCCATCTGCACCGGTTAATTTAATTATTCCCATCAGCTTCGCAACCAAACTTGAGAGGAAGAATGACGCTATCGCATTCATACCATAAACTAAGAATGGTTGTGTCCACCATTTTATATTTTTGATTTCTATTAAATAAAAACAAACTCCAAGAAATATCAAAGCCATACCTCCCATGAAAATTACATAGGAACTTGTCCAGATATATTTATTTATCGGAAACCACATATCCCAAATCGATCCAACGACCAATAGAAGACTACCAACAACAAACATTCCCGAAACAGTTTCGTAATGCGATTTTTCCTTTTGGATCCAACGTCCGGTAAATATTCCAATCATTGTTGTAACAACAGCAGGGAATGTGCTCAGAATTCCTTCCGGGTCCCATGTTGCTTTCCAGGTGTGACCGTGCATTAAAGAATTGTCGATGTAGGCAGCGAGGTTTCCTTCTGCTGTAAGATTATTAGCTCCATAACCCGGTACAGGGATTAATGCCATTGCCGCCCAATATAAAAGGAGCAGAGCTATTGATATATAAATTTGCCATTTGAACTCGGAATAGAGATAAATTAAGGATGCAAGTAAATAAACTACTGCAATCCTTTGCAGCACTCCCGGAATTCTTACTGTAGAAAAATTAAAGTATGGAAACAAATGAAGGAATAAACCCAATCCGAAAATGATATACGATCTTTGAAACGCATGTAAAAATAATTTTTTCCGATCATCTCCTTTGTCCATTCTCTTTTTGAATGACAAAGTCGTCGAAACACCGACAATGAAAAGAAAAAACGGAAAAATAAAATCTGTTGGAGTCCAGCCATGCCATTCTGCGTGGCGGAGTGCAGGATAAACATCGCTCCACGTTCCGGGATTGTTGACCAGGATCATTCCCACGATTGTAAGTCCACGAAAAACATCAAGTGAAATTAATCTTTTTGTTACAGCTTGAGCTGAAGAGTTCATTTAAACCTCAGTATATGTTGTGCAAAATTACATCGGATATTATTGAGAAAAAAATAATATTCTGAGTTAATGTCTTTGAAAACGAATCGGATTTTTTTAACTTTGCACTGCTCAAAAAAAACTTGGGCGCTTAGCTCAGCTGGTCTAGAGCGCCGCCCTTACAAGGCGGAGGTCGAAGGTTCGAACCCCTCAGCGCCCACAATTGATCTGTTACACATATTTTTTAACATTCTGGCTGGAAGGACGAAGATTCTTCCAAAGGTTCCGAAGGAACACCTATGGTGAACTCCTTCGGAGGAACCCCTCAGCGCCCACAATTGATCTGTTACACATATTTTTTAACATTCTGGCTGGAAGGTCGAAGGTTCTTCCAAAGGTTCCGAAGGAACACCTATGGTGAACTCCTTCGGAGGAACCCTTCAGCGCCCACAACTTCAAACAGCTCACTCCTCATCAAATTATGAGTAAATACCATTCCTTCGTTAATGCTTTTCTTAATCACCAAAATTTAACAAGATTCCTTTCTTCATTACTCTCACTCGGCTTTTTGTCATGTCATTCTCTCGAAGATGCACAAATCTCGATCGTTGACTCCTTAACCATTGAGGTAAAAGATTCTTCACGCGAATATTTTTTTACAAATAAAATTGCCGGGACATATTACGGCGAGACCAACTCACAATCAAAAAATGGCTGGCAGGGCTGGACAGTAAGTGAAAGGAAGATATTTAACGACTATTCCATTAAACTTGACTCAGATGAACTTACTCGATTAAATTCCGTTGTTCATGTTTCTCCTCATAAGCTTTTTAGAAAATATTCTAATGATGTTGCAGAATCATTTTGTGTTGCAGATTCATTAGACTTACTCTTACTTGAATTCAGAAATTTAAGTGGAGAAATCTTAACTCTTGATCTTCACAAAATACCGGCAATTATGAATTGCACTGTTAAGGGTGGCATTGGTACTATTGAATCAGATAATTTCTCACTTCAGATTCAAAGTGATACCAAAATAAAAAATATAGAAATACTTGATTCGGATTGTAGAATAACAATTCAGGCTGATGACGAAATTCGGATTGCCATTACCCTTGACGCGAAATGTCCATTTGATTTTAAACAGTTCGATAAGATAATCTCACAAAAGAAAACGCGAATAGAAAGACTCCTCAATGAGTCCTATGTAAAAACAAATGACGAAAGATTTAACAAAGCTCTCGCATGGAATAAAGTTACACTTGATGCATTGATAACACATCAAGGGATGAAAGGAATTTATGCCGGCCTCCCTTGGTTCAACAATTATTGGGGACGTGACACATTCATTTCACTACCAGGTGCAACATTTACTCAAGGATTTTTTAATGACGCAAAAGATATTTTGCTTGCATTTGCAAAGGAACAAGACAAAAACCCTTCCAGTAAATTCTACGGACGAATACCCAATCGAATTACTCTCAATGAAAAAATCTATAATACCACTGACGGAACGCCATGGTTTGTAATTCAAGCATTTAAGTATATCAAAGTGAGCGGCGATACAGATTTTACCCGGAAGATTTATCCAACTATTGTTACTGCAATTCAGGGTGCACTGAAAAATTATGTAGATAAAAATTATTTTTTAACACACGCAGAGGCTGAAACCTGGATGGATGCAGTTGGGCCAAAGGGTCCTTGGTCGCCGAGAGGAAATCGCGCGAACGACATCCAAACACTCTGGTACCAGCAATTAAAATTCAGTTCTGAAATTGCGAAACTTAATCAAGACAATGTGAATTATCGCAAATGGTCATCAATCGCACAGAAGTTGAAAGGAAACACTGCTAAATTTTTCATTAACAAAAGCGAGTTCACGATTTACGATCATATTAATAAAGACAATACCTTTGACAAGCAAATCCGCCCCAATCAATTTTTTCTATTGAATGAAACTGATTTTTTCGATTCGCATGAACTCAGATTGAAAATACTTGCAAATGCAATGTCACGATTAGTTTTTCCGTATGGGGTTTTGTCTTTATCGCAAGAGGATGATAATTTTCATCCGTACCATCATCACAAACCTTATTATGTTCAAGATGCTGCTTATCACAATGGAATAATCTGGACTTGGAATTTTGGACCCGTTATTACATCCCTGCTGAATTTTCATTTATCGAACCTCGCATTTGGATTGACTGAAGAATTGACCCGGCAAACACTCGAAGCCGGTTGTGTTGGTTCGCTTTCTGAATTGACTGACGCATTTCCGCGTAAAGATGAAAAGCATCCAAGACTATCGGGAACGTTCACTCAAGCATGGTCGATGGCTGAGTTTATCAGAAATTTTTATGATGATTATCTCGGTATAGAAAAAAATGCTTTAGAGAATACGATTTATCTTCTCCCCTCACTACCCGACAAGTTGAATGATATGCAGTTCAGAACCCGTATGGCTGATAGCTACTTGAAGATTCGTTATTTGAGCGAACAGAATACTTTCTCAATTGAAATTGATGGGGATGAAATTTGTGATTCGATTGATATTGGGATCAGTTTCATCAATAAATTGAATGTAAACTTCTTAACTAAGTTTGTTTTGAAAAAGAATGAGAAGGCAGCACTCCGCATCAGTCACTTGATAAGTGATAAAGCAGGTTTAAATTGTACTATTAACGGAGTTGCAAGGACTGTAAATGTCGAGACTTATAAAGATCCATCCATTAATTCCGAATTGTATCGCAGTGTCAAATTTGCAGTACCAAAATTTAATAAGAATTGGAAGTCACTTAAAGAGATCGGATATGATATTCTGTCTAATTCTGAAATAAAATATTTTAATCCTGAAGCTAAGATGCTGCTCTCTTCGGCAAAGTCACGGAAGCAGGATTTTGGTTATGATTATCCTCTCAATCAAAATTTCAAAGCGGGAATCTTAAACATCGAAAAATTCGAATTGCGTCACGACGAGCAGAATTATTATTTCAATTTGAAATTTGAAAATCTGCATGATCCCGGCTGGCATCCGGAATATGGATTTCAATTAACTCTCGCTGCTATCGCAATTCAGACCTCAGGTTCGAGAAGCAGAACTATCCAAATCGGTTTGAATTCTGACTATCAATTACCTCCGGATAGGGAATTCAATTTTCTCATCTTAGTCGGCGGCGGAATTGAGGTAAGGGATTTAAATGGAAAATCTTTGGCGGTGTATATTCCTGAAGAAGCAGATGTGAAAAATCTTCTCGGTAATGTAACTACTAAGACAATCTCATTTTCTTTGCCAAAAAAATTATTGGGTGCTATTGATCTGAATTCTAAAGTTACATTATTAATAGGTGCTCAAGACGATCATGGCGGTGCCGGGATAGGTGAGTTTCGAACCGTCGGGAAAATTGCAACCGAGTGGGAAGGTGGAGGAAAAGAAAATCCCAAAGCTCCAAATGCATATCAAATAATTTTTATTAATTGAGATGAAAACAAAAATCATTTATTCCCTCGCAATTGTAGTTGTTCTTCTTTTAAGCTGCAAACAAGAATCCAAAATAGATTTCAGTTTTGCCGAAAATGAACGGTATATGGTATTTCTGCCGGTTGGATACGATCAGAACGAAGAATATTATCCTGTTCTTTACATGCTACATGGTCATGGCGGAGATTACATGCAGTGGCATTCGATCACAAATCTTAAACAGGCATCGGATAAATATAAATTCATCATAATTACACCGGAAGGATTCCACGACACATGGTATCTTAATAGTAAAATGATTCCAGAGATGCAGTACGAGGATTATTTTATCAATGATTTTATGAAGAGAGTGGAATCGCAATACCGAATCGACGCCTCAAGGCGAGGGATAACCGGTTTGAGTATGGGAGGTCATGGAGCAATTAAATTCATTTGTAAATATCCTGAAAAGTTTTTAGCCGCAGGAAGCACAAGCGGGATCTTAGATATTACAATGTTCACTGATAGATGGGGATTGAAAAAACATTTGGGCAATTACGAAAATTTCCAGAAAAACTGGGAAGAAAATTCATGTAATAATCTAGTAAAATTTTTAGCAGGGAAAGAGAATCAAATATTTGTTGATTGTGGAGTAAACGATTTTGCAATTGAAGCTAATCGCGAATTTCAAAACCAAGCAAGAATTTATGAAGTGAAGCTGATATACAAAGAATTCGAAGGTGCGCACACTTACGATTATTGGAGCAAATCGGTTTTACATCAACTGGAATTTTTCGACCGAGTCCTAAATACGAAAAAAGAGTAGCTCAACGCTTTTCTTTCTTGGATTTATTTTTCCCTTTTTGAGGGACCCAGAGATGTTTTTCTAGTACGACACAATTCTTATCATTGAATTCGATCCCTTCCGCACGCAGCATTTCTTCCATTAACTTTGGATCACCGAAATGCAATTTGCCTGTTAGTGCACCGAAGCGGTTAACAACTCGGTGACATGGAAGTCCGGTATCTTTCGCATCATTCAATGCCCAGCCAACAGTACGGGCAGAGGATTTAAGTCCACAGAATTCGGCAATGTGTCCGTAAGTCGTAACTTTCCCATAAGGAATTTGTGAGGTGATTTTAAATACTAGATCAAAAAACTTAAGGTTAGATTTCGACAATTTTTTATTCTTCGAAACTTTCATTGATATTTGATTCATTTAGTAACTGAAGTTACGCAAAACCAAGTAAATGACAAGAATGATGCTACAACAACAAAATTTTTCATGGTTTTCTCGATACATCCCGACCCACA
>JAHJVF010000256.1 GCA_018828505.1 Bacteroidota bacterium
CCCTGTCTTGTAGTATTCAAATTATTGCTCAGTATTTCGAATGAATCGCATTGATAATCGAGATATTTTTTGTCAATCAAGCCCTTTGAAACTATTATCTGGTCGAGCATATTGAACTGCCCTTGATAAAAATATGTCCCCATTTCCTTTTTGAAGAGACTTTGAGAAAGATTGAATAAATTTGTACTATATTCCTTTGAGACATTGTTACAATCAAAGTCAATTGCCAAGAGCGAAACTAAAATCGAAATGTTATAAGGCATATCATTAAAATCCCCCATGACTATGATATTTGCAGCTTTATCTTTCGTAAGTATTTCATCAACATTTTTTCTGAGAGTTGTTGCAGCTTTAATACGGCGGGGTTCACTTTCAATTTCTCCCCCTCTTCGTGATGGCCAATGGTTCACAAAAATGTGCAGAGTTTCCCCTTCTGCTTCGAGCTCGCATCGCAGGATATCACGCGTCATTCCCTCAATGGGGACATTAATCGCTCTACTGCCAATATATTTGAATAAATCCTTTTTGTAGATCAATGCAACATCGATTCCCCGCGAATCAGGCGAGTCGTAGTGTATAATATCGTAATCCAAATCACGTAAATATTTATTGATCATTTGCTCTAGTACGTCACGATTCTCGATTTCACAGACACCCAATATGTCCGGACCTTCTCCATCGTTCATGCTTCTGATGATTTTTGATAGGTTGCTTTGTTTTTTATCGAGTTTTTCATTGTCCCACATTGAAGAACTAGTTGGAAGATATTCATCATCACCAGAATTCTTTGGGTCATCAACGGTGTCGAAAAGATTTTCTAAGTTCCAAAATGCTACGTAATAATTTTGCTGCGCACTGCAACTCTGAAGGAATAATACCGATAATAGCAAAGAAAGAAATAATTTAATTTTCATATTTTTAATAAAACTCTTTAAGATTTCGTTTACATTTAAAATAACATTTATGAATAAGAATCGGAAAATATTTTTAATCCTCTTATTTGGATTGATTTCGCAATTGGCATTCCCTCAGAATGAAAAATACTCATTATGGCAGGTTGATGGATTTCTGAAAGGGGCTAACGTTCACCCTTACAAGCATTTTTCTTCTTACTCCATGCGCGAACCAATCACATTAGACGATTTACATGAATTGAAATCACTTGGTGCGAATATCGTGGTAGCAAATTATCCCGGAGTTTTCACCTATTACCCACCGTATGAAATTGATTCACTCCATCTGATGAATCTCGATTCGATCGTAAGTTATTCAAAAGAAAGCGGTTTGAATCTCGTTCTTGCACTTCGCAGTGGGCCAGGGCGATCACTCCAAGTTTTTGACAATGAAGAAAGAGAAGATGAGTTACTCTTTCACGACCAATCTGCAATGAGTAAATATATTGAGATGTGTCAATTTATTGCAGACAGATACAAAGAGAATGAGAATATGATCGGTTATAATTTTTTGCTTGAACCTCATGCTGATTATCCGGTCTATCTTCCCCCTATTTTTGACTCGACCTATTTTGAATTTGTAGAACAATTAATTTCCGGAATCAGAAAGATCGATCCGTATATCCCAATCATTATTCAACCGCTCGGCTGGGCATATCCGGATAGATTCTACTCAATGAAAGCTTTTAGTGATCCATTTTTAGTTTACTCGTGTAATATGTACTTCCCTCATCCCTTTACAAACGAATTGAACGATTCAGTTTATCCTGGTAATTACTATTACCGCGATTCTATCGTGCAAGTTGATTCCTCTATTCTTGAAGATCTCCTCTACAATGTTATTCAATTCAAAAAAATGTTCAGCGTGCCAATATTTATCAATGAGTACGGCGGCAGGAGATTTAAAAAAGGATTTCTCACGTATCTTCAAGATTTACATTCATTGTTCCTTCAACATGAATTTCATTTTGCTTTCTACATTTGGAAAAGTGAATGGGGAAATGTTAATGGAGAAAAATTCGGTGATTACAATTACTTAAAAGGCACGAATAAAGATAACCGGCTTGAAGAAATAAACAATGAATTGTTTAATGAATTTAAACGTGTTTGGAACATCAGATAATCGTCAAGCTTCCACTACACAGAACGCAACAACGTAATGATCTGAATGGGAAATCGATAGCATGATTTTATCGTGAATAGTTTTCTTTGTATTAATGCTTGGTTTACCGCTGATGTCTCTAACAATTTCAATGTCTTTTAACATTAGATCTTTTCCCAGACCTGTACCAATTGCTTTGCTGAAAGCTTCTTTTGCAGCAAATCTTGCAGCAAAATGTTGCGCCGGTTTTGCTTTTGAAAGGCAGTACTCGATTTCTTCATCCGTATAAACTTTTTTATAAAATCGTTTACCGTATTGTTCAATTATTTCAGCGACACGTTCAATTTCAATTATATCAACACCTACACCTTTTATCATCTTAAAATCCTTCTGCCAATCCACTTCCTCTGCAATCGGTTGCACCATAAATGATATTATTTTTTCTGTCGATCAAAATTCCTTCTAATCTTCCCATACTGTTTCGATGTTGAAACTTATGACCCATTGTCTCTAATTTCATTTTGACATCGCTCGATAATGCAAATGGCTCATGATAAATCTCTTCGGGCAGCCATTGATGGTGAATACGAGGCATATTTATAGCTTGTTCAACATCCATTCCAAAATCAATAATATTCATCACAGCCTGAAGAACGGAAGTGATTATCATTGGTCCGCCGGGTGAACCAATTATTAAAACCGGTTTATTGTCTTTAAGAATTACTGTAGGCGTCATTGAACTTAACATTCTTTTATTTGGTTGGATCGAGTTTGCTTCTGATCCAATCAAATCGTACATGTTTGGAAATCCTGGTTTCAAACTGAAATCATCCATTTCGTTATTCAGAAGAAAACCTGCTCCATCCACAACAACGTGCGATCCGAATGAGCCATTAATTGTAGTCGTAACACTTACTGCATTGCCATAAGAATCATAAACCGAATAATGGGTCGTTTCAAAACTTTCCTTGCTTTCAAAAACTTTTGCGTTGATTGATTTGTTTTTTGAGGCAGAATTTAAATCGATCGAGTCAAATATTTTCTTCGCATACTGTTTAGAAATTAATCGTTCAACTGGAACAGTTACAAAATCCGAATCACCGAGATATTCCGCTCTATCAAAATAAACGCACTTCAGAGCTTCAATCAAATAATGAAGATGCTTACTACTATGAAAATCTTCTTTACTGAATTTTATATTTTCAAGAATGTTCAATGCTTCAACTAAGGCAATCCCGCCTGAGCTTGGCGGACCCATAGAAATCACATCATATCCGCGATAGTTGCCTCTTATTGGTAATCTCTCTATCGCTTTGTAGTTAGATAGATCACCGTGAGTAATGAATCCTCCCTCTCCTTTCATTTGATCGACAATCAAATCAGCAGTTTTCCCACGATAAAAACCATCGGTACCATAGTCGCGGATCCGTTTCAAAGTTTCGGCGAGATCATTCTGCAAGAAAATATCTCCATCCGAAAACTTCTTTTCATTATTCGTAAATATTTTTTTTGTTGAAGGGAATTTCTCAAAGTTTTTGTAATTAAAATTTAATGACTGAGACAATTCATAATTCAATTTGAATCCGCGCTCAGCAAGTTCGATTGCAGGCTGGATCACTTCCTGAAGGCTCATTGTTCCATATTTTTCAAGAGCCAATAGCAATCCTGCAACACTTCCAGGTACACCGGCAGATGTAACTCCTTCAGTACTCATACTTGGTATAGGACTCAAACTCGAATCGAGGTACATATTTCGATGAGCTGATGCAGGGGCTTTCTCTCGATAATCAATCGTGGTCGCAAAACCATCATTTCGAACAAAAACTAAAAACCCTCCCCCGCCAATATTTCCGGCAGCAGGGAAAGTTACGGCGAGTGCAAATCCGACTCCAACGGCTGCATCAATAGCATTGCCCCCTTTTTTCAGAATTTCGATACCAACTTTTGTTGCTAAATCGCTGGCAGAAACGACCATTCCTTTTTTTCCAAGAATTGGCTTGGAATAAGCCAGATTAAAAAGGGTAGAACTCGACACAATGGTAAAGATGAAAACAACAATTACATATTTTCTGATATTACTCAATCGAATAATCTTATTTTTGTATCGACCTTTATTCCGCCGGTTTTAATTTGTTCAAGCAGAATTTCAGTAATTTCATTCAGCCGATTCAGTGAGTTTTCCAAATCTTTGTAGACTTTCTCGTCGTAAATGAGCTTACCGAGATTATTTTTTTGATTTTGTGTCTGTTCTAAGAAAGAATCAAGTTTACTCGAAACATCACTCATTTTTGTTACGAGTTTTTCTGTCTCCTGTAATGTCAATTTAATCGTTGATGAATTTTCATCAAGAAGCGTGTTAACTTTAGTAGTAACAACTGCAGTATTCTTAACAATTTGACTGAATTCTTTTTCGTTCTGCACTAAAATTCTATCTAGCTTTTGGGAGATGTTCTCAAAATTCGTTACCGCATTTCTTAAGCTTACGAAAAGTTTTTCATCACTAATATTAATAGAAATTTTTTCAAGCAACCCTTTTAATTCAATGATGATTGTTTTTAAATCTGCTTCAACATTGCCGACCATTTGCAATGCACCGGGGATATCTGTTGCAAGTCTCCCCTCTAATTCTTCCTGTAAATCGAATGCTTGAGCATCAACACCAGGAAAAATTTCGATTTTTTTCCCTCCCATCAGGTCTAACATCTCAACTCTTGCTTTAGCATCTACTTTTAATTTCACTTCATTGGGCAAAATACCTGTTACATATACAAGACCATCTTTTCCTATAATATCTGTAACCTTACCTTTCTTCACGCCATTAACTGTGATATGATCTCCATTTTCAAGCCCTGAGACAGAATTGAATCTCATTTTTACAGTATATGTATCGCCTGCAAGTGTAATTCGCTTTGCCCATCCTAGAATCCAGATAAAAATTAACAAAGCAGCAATTACTGTTATTCCAACTTTGATGTTCGTTTTTTTACTCTCTTTCATTTTAAAACTCACTTTGAACTGATTTAATAAATTCATTGATTGTAACACTATCTATATAGTATTGTCAGTTAACTTTTTGTCCCATAGGGATCCCTTTGGGATTTTTTGTGTCAAGATATTTTTAAATAATTTTTCCCATTTTCCATTTTCCCCGCCTACACGGCGTTACGGCGGGCAGGCATCAAACATCAACCATTGCGACTTGTCGCATTATAGTATTGCGAACAATATTTTTGTTTTTTATGTCAAAATATTTTAGGAGGTTTTCACCATTTCCCATATTCCATCAAACATCCTCCATTGCGGCTTGCCGCACTATGTATAGGGCACCTCTAAAAACTATAAATTTGTTTTTTAAAACCATTTGCGTTTTAATCAAC
>JAHJVF010000041.1 GCA_018828505.1 Bacteroidota bacterium
AAAGCGCTAATGACAAATCGACTAACATTTTCTAAGGTTTTGAAAGAGAAACACCAATAAGAAAAACTTCAAAACCAAGAAAATGTAAGTCGGGGTTAACTTCTTTTCCAAAGGATCCTTCGGAAATTATCTATACTTATTTTATTTTTAACAATCCGCGGCGGCGGATTCTTTTCCAAAGGATCCTTCGGATTTTCTAATGAACATTCTGGGTTTAATTTTTAACGATTCCCGGTAATATAATTTGTAAGCTGATTAATAGTGAACTCTTTATCTTCAATGACAGCATTTACGATATCACCGATAGAGAGGATCCCCGTTAATTTTCCATTTTCGACTACCGGCAAGTGTCTGACTCTTTTGCTGTTCATAACCGCCATGCATTCATCAATTGAGTTATTTATGTCTACGCATAGAACATTCTCTGACATAATTTCGCCGACTTTAAGTTCTTTAGACGATTTACCGTGAAGAATTACTTTTCGGGCATAATCTCTCTCAGACATAATTCCCAAAACTTTATCCGATTCCATGACAAGTAACGCCCCGATTCCTTTTTCACTCATAAAGTTCAGGGCTTCAAATACTGTTTGATCCGGAGAAATTGAATAAACTTGATTTCCCTTTTTTTCTAATATGTGTTTAACTAATTGCATATACGCCTCTTTGACTGTCTATTAACTATTTATACTTACACATTTAATATAAAGAAAATCATACTGATGTAAAACATGAGCGAGAGATAATATTTTCATAACGAATTTGGCCAATTATCAAAAACCCATTTTGCACTAAACGTTTCAAGTCATGCTTATTCAAAATTCTGTGCAGAGGCGTTGATTGTTAACTACAATACCTTTAAAATGAAATTAATAAAACTCTTATTAAATTAATGTCAAAAGTTAGTCGGAATGTAAAATCTCATCTAATCTTCAAAATAATTGCTATAATTATTTTTTCTATAGAAGGACTTACGGCTCCCATCATACACAATGTAAGCAGCAATGGCGACTCGGTTTTACTTTATTCTAAATTCGAACTAACAATTACACTGACTGCTTCTTTCTCAAATCCTTACAATCCGAATGATCTTAATCTGAAAGTAGATTTTATTTCTCCCTCTGGGAAAATTTATACTGTGAATGGATTCTATTATCAGGATTTCATCCGAACCGGGCCCCCTGAAACTCTGGCAGTTAATGGCTCACCTCATTGGAAAGTAAGATTCACCCCGAATGAAATTGGGAATTGGACTTATACCCTGTCTTGTACCGATGTTACAGGGAATACAGTTACTCCCCAAAGAAATTTTTTATGTCTCTCATCAGATAGAAAAGGATTCATCCGAATCGGCAACAACAAATATTTGAAGTTCGAAAATGGTGAGAAATTTTTTGGTATTGGTTTAAACTTAGGTTGGTATGAATATCCCGAAAAAACATTCAGCTATAAGCAATGGCTGGATTCGCTTGAATTCAATGGTGCGAATTTCATTCGGGTTTGGATGAGTGAAAATGCTTTCGCGCTTGAGTGGAAGAATACGGGACTTGGAAATTATTCAACCCGGTTAGATCGTGCTTATCAATTAGATTGGCTTCTCGATTATGCGGAGCAAAAAAATATATTTATTCAGCTCTGTTTGGTCCCTCACGGACAGTTCTCTTCTTTAATTAATCCTGAGTGGATTGATAATCCTTACAACTCTGCCAATGGTGGACCTTGTGCGAAGCCATGGGAATTTTTTACCAATTCAACCGCAAGAGATCTTTTTAAAAGAAAACTCCGGTACATAATTGCACGCTGGGGATATTCACCAAATCTTTTAGCATGGGAATTTTTCAACGAGGTAGATCATACCGATAGTTTTGATGTTTATAGAACTTCCGTTACGAATTGGCATCTCGAAATGGCTCAATTCATCAAATCGAATGATCCAACCAAAAGATTGGTTACGACAAGTTACGCGAATGAATTTTTAGATTCGAATATTTGGAGTTCTCCCTTATTTGACTTCACTCAAATTCATCATTACAACACAACGACTGATATGCAGTCAGCCCAAGTTGATTTGACAGCTTTATACTTGAGTGATTTTGGAAAGCCGGTATCCATCGGTGAATATGATTTTTTAGAGCTTGGTCCCTGGGCGGTGACTAATGATCCGAAGGGTATTAATTTTCACAATTCACTTTGGACTTCGGTGATGTCCGGTGCATTTAGTACGGCTTTAACATGGTCTTGGGAAAATTATATTGATCCAAAGAATCTTTTTCATCATTTCAAACCAGTTGCTGAGTTTGGGAAAGATGTAAAATTTCTTGAACAAAATTTTGTACCGGTAAGACCTTTAACATTTGCTGCAACTAAAACTGATTTTCAAATTGCACCTGCTTATCCCCGGTGGGGAAAAGGTCCTATAAATAATTTCAGCATAACTTCAGATGGTAACATCAATCCGACTGCAATAAATCTCAGCAAATTTTTATATGGCAATGTTTATAATACCGAGCACAGAAATCCACCAACATTCTCTGTAACCTACTCTCAGCCTGGTGAATTTAAAGTAATAATTGGAAATGCAGTTGGCACTTCACCGAGAATTCAAATCTGGTTAAATGGTGCGCAAAAGTTTGAGCAAATTGTAAACGTAAATGCAACATACTCGATCAGTGTTCCTGCCGGCAGTCATCAGATATTTGTCGACAATCAAGGGGTTGATTGGATGAGAATTGCTGAATATGTTTTTACAAATTTTGTTGGTGGAATTCGTTCGTATGCACTGAAAGGGAATACAGAAATAATTGGATGGATACAAAATAGAAATTACAATTGGCGGCACTTGAGAGATCTTCCTACACCGCCTGCCATAATTTCGAATGGACAGATAAAAATTCCCAACTTGATTAATCGTGGATTTTATAAAATTGAATGGTGGGATTGTTCGAAAGGGATGATCTTCAAATCAGATACAGTTTCATCTATGAATGACACTTTAACAATTAATGTTCCGCCGATTTTCTGGGATTACGCTTTCAAAGCTAAGTACTTAGGACCAACCTCAATTGCAAGCGATAAAGATGGAATTTATGGTTTCGAACTTTTTCAAAATTTTCCCAATCCATTCAATCCCGAAACAAAAATTCGGTATTCAGTAATCGGTAGTCAGCATATAAGCTTGAAAATTTATGATGTACTTGGAAGGGAAATTGTGACATTAGTAGATGAGGTTAAAGAAGCAGGTGTTCATACTTCAGCATTCTCAATTTTAAATTATCCTCTACCCAGCGGTATATATATTTATCAATTAAAAGCTGGAGGATTTACGGCGACCAAGAAATTAATGTTAATGAAATAAAATTTGTATAGGGCGGGTTCTACTCGCCTTTTTCTTTTATCTTTTTAGAATATGCAAATGAGGTAAATAGCTAGACTTTTTAGATTCATAAAAAATAATTTAAAGGTGTAAGATATGTTAAGGAACATAACAAGTCTTCTGATCTTGCTGATATTATTTACAACCAATCACTCCATTTCGCAAACAGGCAGTTGGAATCCTGCTGGTGCAAATCTTTCATTCCCAAGAACCCTGCTAAAAAGTGCCGAGATATCAAATGTTAGCGCATCACTAACCACTCCGCATATTAAATATCTTTTTGAAGGAGTTTATAACGTTGCTTCATCGGCAATTCCCACAGGAAATTCTACTACAAGTGATCGAATGGCAAGAGGACATATTGCAAAAAATTCTGCCTTCACTGTTTTAATGGAGAAGAAAGTTTCTGGAGGCTCGGTGGTCGATCTTCCAGTAACCGAGAGGAATGAGCTTATCACGAAGGCAATCTCAATTCTCGACAATATAAATACAAGCGTCGAAGCATTCGGACTTACGAGCGATTACGAACAATGGCAGTGGCGTACGAAAGAGATGATCGATTTACTTTCAGCGTATGACCTATTGAAGGGAGCCGGTGTGCCGGATGGATTACTCACATCTGCTAAGAGCAGACTTCAAACTTTTGCTGGTAATCTATATAAAGAAGCTGCTGTCAAACTGGTTTTTGGATTTACATTTTTTGGATATGTGAAAAATAATCATGCATTGATGGCTGCCGCGGCCCTTGGATTTGCTGCGGTAGTTCTAAATGATGCAACCAGCAGCGATGCAAATTATCAACCGGTAAATTGGATTAACGCATCGATCTGGAATCTTGATAATGTTTTATGGAGAGATGATGAAAGACAATCCGAACCCGGCGTTGTAGCCGGGTATGCTGAAGGCCCTCATTACTTCCGCTATGCCTTTCTAAATTGTCTGCCGCTTATCAAAGCACTTGGAAATTTTTTACCTGATGGTTCATATTCTTTTTCATATCGGGGAAATACCAGAACGATTCGAAATCCATTTTACGATCCGAACTACAATATACTTTACGATTGGATGGTTAAAATCAAAATGCCCGATGGAAGATATCCCGCACTCGAGGATTCTTTTATCAATGAAGCATTTCCCGAACTTGCATTAACGGGTAAAACGAAATATCATTGGCCTCTATATATCGAAAATATTTCTGCGAGCAATTCACTTTCCGAACAGCTACGATCTTCGAGTACCGACATGAGAGCAAACTACATTGCTGCAAATTTGCCTTTCACTCAAACGAATGAAAAACCATTTCAAGCTTTACCTGAAGCCGGAAGTTTAGTTTTCCGTTCATCATGGGATTCTTTGGCAACTTTCATGCATATTTTAGCTGAGTATGGAAATGCAAAAAGCACAGGGGGGCACAATCACGCTGACGTAACAAGTTTCATTATCCATTCACACGGTCAATTACTTGTATTAGACCCAGGCTATGTAAAATACGGTCGGAGAGGAGAGGTGGGAAATGCAACGAATCATAATATGATTTTAGTCGACGGTGCAGGTCCCCCGATAGGTGTACCGGGGAATCCAAACGATGCAGATGGTTTTATCGAAAATACCTTTGATACTGGAATGCTTGATTACGGTGAAGCGCGGACAAATTATCTTGGAACAAACATCATTAGAAAAGCACTTTTTATCAGAGATAAATATTTTATACTGTACGATTTTATTAATTCAACCTCTGCTCACAATTTTACATGGCAGCTTCATGGTTATGGTCTTGAGGGTGGAACGACCGAAGGAGAATTTGTATCTAATTTTATTGATCATCAAGGGAAATGGACTAAAAATGGTGCGACATTACTCGCACATGTCACAGCACACGGTGGAGCGAGCAATTACACAACCTCAGTGAATAAACATGAGTTCACTTACGATTCGACTGAGAACCACACAGTTATGCTGGTTCACAAAAATAGTGTAAGCAGTACACATTTTCTATCAGTTCTGTTTCCTTATAAAGTAACGTCTCCGACAATCACAACTTTATCACATTCGGATTTTTCTATTTTGAAAACTCAATCCGATAATTTCACGGATGTTGTTGCAGCAAAACAAGACATGTCGATCAAAACAATTGCAAGTTCAGTAACCGGTTTGAATAAGGATCTATCAACTAATGCTCTGTATTCGTTTTTCTCGGTCGATAATACTAACACGGTCAGGCAGATATTTGTTGACAGCAGTACAGTTTTGAGATATGGAACTGATGATCTATTCACTTCTTCAAAGAGGATTGATTTTACATTCCAGAGAATTGATTCAGCTAATCATGCTGGATATGCAAGTGCAGCAAGTACTGTCATTATTTTAATTGATCGTGCCCCCTCGAATTTGTCGGTGATAATATTGTCTCTCATTCATATAATTCTATCGAAAAGAAGCTGACCATTGAATTCTCCGCTGCATCGAATTTCGCATTGAATACTTACGGCACAGTCGGAGTTAAAGAAGAATCACTTCAGCCGTCGAATTTTGTGCTCTATCAGAATTATCCAAACCCATTCAATCCCGAAACCAAAATTCGGTATTCAGTAATCGGTCCGCAAGGACTCCTTCGGAGTAGTCAGCATGTTTCACTGAAGATCTATGATGTTCTTGGAAGGGAAGTCGCGACTCTTGTTGATGAAGTAAAAGAAGCCGGGGTTCACAACTCCGAATTCCGCATTTATGGTGAGCTCCGTCGAACCATTCCGCATTCCGAATTATCCAGCGGCGTTTATTTTTATCAATTACGTGCCGGGAGTTATGTTGAAACAAAAAAGATGCTATTGCTCAGATAAATACTTTGATTAAGTAGTATTGTTTTTTTAATATCGCACAGTCACAAGACGGTTATCGAAAGGTAACCGTTTTTATTTATTAAACTTGATGGAAATTTTATGAAGACTTTTTTGATTAAGAATTTTGTTTTTTTAACGCTCACCACAGTATTATTATTCAACATCGCATCTGCACAGAAGGGTGATGAGCTTTCAAAAGGTTTGAGTCTGATTCAGCAGGATTTTAATACTGGCAAAATCACTCTTGAACAATCTTTGCTTCAAAAATTTTATTATGGCTTTGATAAATCAAAGCTCGCTACCAACTACCAATTTGAAAATGATAAACCCGGTAAATGCGGGACTGAATTAATTCAACAATTCTATCAGAACAGGGAAGAACTTTCACAAAGAAGTATAGACTTGATTGAATCATTCTTAGAGAGACCATTTTTAAAAACAGAAAGTCTTGCTACATATTTTTCTCCCTCAGGTAAATTTGAATTGACGTATTCAATAAGCGGAACTCACGCAGTTCCATCCGCCGATGCGAACAGTAACGGTGTTCCGGATTTTGTGGAGTGGAATGCGGATTACTTCGATTACTCATGGAAATTTTCTATTGACACTCTTGTTTACTTAGCTCCACCAATCGGCTCCGGAAAGTATCAAATCGGTTTTGAGAATATGGACTACTATGGATATACTATGCCTATTGGTGGTAAAGCGACGAGAATAGTAATGCATAATACATTCCTAACATTCCCGGCTAATACTGATCCCGAAGGAAATCAAAAAGGAGCTGCTAAGGCAACAGCGATTCACGAATTCAAACATGCACTTCAAATTATGTATAACAATTGGAATGAACCCGGTTGGTTTATCGAAATGGATGCCACATGGATGGAAGATATCGGGTATGATCAAGTCAACGATTATTACAATTATCTCGGCAGTTCGCATCTTCTCTCACCTGGGAGAGCATTCAATAATGGTTCTGGTTACGAAGATTGTTTATGGCTGCATTACGTCTCTCAAAAACATGGAGTAGCATCGAATAGAAATATTTGGAATCGCAGAATAACTAATCCAACAGAAAACATTTACACTACCTTTAATGAAATCCTCAAAACTTATTCTTCAACTTTTGTTAAAGGATTGAAAGAATATTTCACATGGAATTTTCTTACCGGAACACGTAGAACAACATTACTTCCGACTTATAAAGAATCTGCTTTTTATCCGACTTCCTTTTTGTGTAGAGATAAAAAATCTTTACCGGATAGTTCAAGTGGTTGTGAAATGTCGTTTGCCTCGGCGAATTATTTGTCTTACTCTCATTCGGGTTTAAATAAGTTTATTCGGTTAAGTTACTATGGAACGGCAAGCGGGAATCAATCCATTCAGTTGATATTGAAGTACAAGAACAACACGATGGAACTAAGATCGTTTGATCTTTCTCCGGGTAATAGTTTTGACTATATAATTACTAAGAAATTAAATGAGATTGAATATCTTGGAATTATTCCGGTAGTTACATCGATCACAGCAGGAAATTTTCCTTATAAAATAAAAGTTTCACCATTCCAAACAGCAGAGTTCACACATACTCCTATCAGCGATACTGAAATCCCTTCATCTAAAGTGATCACTGCAAAAGTCATAAGAGATTTGAATCTAGCAATTGCAGATTCATTAAAACTCCTTTACAAAACAGGGGGAGGAAATTTTGTATCGCTGAAAATGAATCCAACCGGGATGCAGATTACTTTGATCCGGATGCCATATCATTGAAGGGTTAAATAATGCAGCCGCTTCCAAAGAATACTCATGAGAAAAATATGCTCCTATTAAAATCTTTCTTTCAGACGAGATATGAGAATCACCAATTATCAGTCAAGCAATTTCTTCAAATCTATTTTCAAAAACTTGATCAGTTCTTTATGTACGTCACCGAATTTTATTCTAATTTCTGACCAAACCTCAAAAAAAACATTAATTATCCTTATCTTGATTAAGCGTTTAACTATATTTCTAAAAAATACATTTATTTACCGATCAAAAATAGTAAAAAAGACCGAAATAAATAGTTTAATCAATTTTCTTTAGTATCCTTTTTCCCTTGACAATAATTTTTTTACTTGATAAATTAGACATAGTTAAACGTTTAACTTATGTTATGTCAATTACAATAAAAGATGTAGCAAATAAAGCTGGTGTCTCAATTGCAACGGTATCTTTAATACTCAGCAATAATGAAAGGATTTCTACTGAAACCAAAAGGAGAGTATTAAAAGCCGTTAAAGAATTAGATTATCACCCATCCAGATCGGCCCGCAGATTAGTAGCTAATGTTACAGGAAATATTGGATTTATTCTTACCGACGATCACTTCTTAAAAACCGAACCTTTTTATACAAGAATATTTCTTGGTACCGAATTCGCAACACGAGAAAATGAATATTACGTATTGCTTGCTACTGTTGACACCAATTTCAAAGAAGGCGATTCTTTACCACAATTTATTCAAGAACGAAGTGTAGACGGAATAATAATAGCAGGCAAAGTGCCGAATGCTTTGATCAACAATCTGGATAAGTATCATATCCCGATAGTTTTTGTTGATTATTATCCACCTAAGGGTGATTACTCTGTTGTAATGATCGACAACATCAAGGGAGGCATGAGTGCAACTCAGCATCTAATTGAATACAATCATAGAAATATTGCTTTTGTCGGGGCTGACATTATGCATCCCAGTATATCCTATAGACTCTACGGTTACAAACAAGCTTTGCAGAACGCTGGTATTAATATCCGAGAAGAATTTATAAACACTGAGGGAACCTATCCCAACAGGCAGTGCGGTTATAGTGCGGTAAAAAAACTATTTGAAAGAAATAAAGATATTACTGCAGTTTTTGCATGCAATGATGCAATGGCTATTGGAGTCATGCAATATTGTGTTGATAACGGAATAAAAATACCAGATGATATTTCTCTTATCGGTTTTGATGATGTTGAAGCTGACCTTTTATTAAATCCATCTTTAACTACAATCCGTGTTCCTAAAGTTGAAATGGGCATCGAAGCAATGAATTTGATAGTGAGTGTAATAAAAAATAAATTATGTCAATCAACTAAGAAAATAGTTGTTCCCGTTGAATTAATTGTTAGAAAATCTACAATGAGAATTGAGAATATAGAATTATGAAAGCCGTTTTATTTAAAGCTCCCGGGATACTGGATATAATTGAAAGGAATTTACCAGTCCCCAAAGGTGATGAGCTTTTAATAAAAATCGGAGCGTGTGGGATATGTGGAACTGATCTTCACATTTTCAACGGGGAGGCGAGCGCAAAGTTAAACACAGTTCTAGGACACGAATTTAGCGGTACAATAGTAGAAAAAGGAAAAGGATGTTCCGAGTTTTCAATTGGAGAAAAGATAGCGGTAGATCCAAATATTTATTGCGGTAAATGTTCTTATTGCAAGAATGGACAAATTCATTTTTGTAAAAACCACCGTGCTTTGGGTGTAACTGAAGATGGTGGATTTTCCGAATACACAATAGTTCCTCTATCCCAAGCATACCATCTGCCAAAAGATATCTCACTTAACTTAGCCGCATTTGCTGAACCACTCTCATGCTGTCTAAGAGGCATTGATAGGAGTGAAATTAAAGCTGGTGAAAATGTTATCATTATTGGTGGTGGGGCGATTGGTCTTATTATGCTTCAATTATCTGCTATTTCCGGAGCGGCAAGACTAATAATGATTGAACCAAACGAAGAAAGAAGAATCCTTGCTCAAAGATTAGGAGCGCAGTTTGTCTTTTCGCCTGATGATGAAAATTTATTACAAACAATAAAGGAGTTAACAAACGGTTCATCGGATACTATAATAGAATGCGTTGGTAATTCTTCGGCTGCAGCTCTATCGATTCAAATTTCTAACAAAGGGAGTAAAGTTATTCTCTTTGGATTAGCTCCATTCAATGAATCTATCAAACTCAATCTTCAAGAGATATTTAAAAAAGGGTTGACCATTAAAAGCTCGTTCCTAAATCCTTTCACCTTCGGTAGGGCAGTTGAGTTAATTATTAATAAAAAACTCCAACTAGAAAGTTTTCCAGTTTCACTTTTAAGCTTAGAAGAAATACAAGAAATGATTTCTAATAAAGTAAAAAAAAGCAAGTCACTTAAATATCAATTCAATAACCAAAAAGAGGAGGACCTATGACTAGGTACTTACTAAATACTAAATGGTTGTCATGGTTTTTATTGACAACCATTTTTCTAGCATTCTCTTCGGTATACTCTCAATCCAACATTAATCAGATTGGCAGTTTCGAACAGGACTTACCATCGTACTGGACAAAAGGCTCGGAACCCGGGGGATCAACATTAAGCTGGGCAAAAGACCAATCCCGATCAATGGGGAGATCGCTAAAGATAACCAAGACTGCTACAACAGAAGCAGCGATGTGGGAATCAGAGAATATGGTAGACTTATGGTCGGATAGACATTTTAAGAATGTAGATATAAAGATGGGAATGTACTATAAGACATCAGGAGTGAACACCAATCCGGCAACAGAAGATGCGAAGTGGTATGTAATCTATACATTCTACAGAGAAAACGGAACCGTAATAGGTGAGAAAAAGTTTTATGTAAATCAGAGTGCAGCCAGCACAATCGGTTGGGTAGCAGATACGACAGCCATAGGTGAGTTGATACTGCCGGAAGATTCCTACAAGACGATAATAAGATTTGTAGGCGGGAAGAATGCAACCGGTACGGTATGGGCAGATGATTTTATATTCACAGGCAGAGGAGGCTGGGCAGGTCAGAACTGGAACACAGCGGTAGGCGTACCGACTGGATGGTTCTACTGGTTACCGCCGATTGGAGGCAATGACGGAATATTAACTGATGGATATGAAAACACAAGAGTAACAGATGAAGCAGCATATCACGGCAGATACTCATTGAAGTTTGATATTCCCAAAGGTACCCACGATGGATTTGTCGGAACCAGGAAATATGAACTAACTGCTGTTCAGCCAGGTGATGTACTAAGGATAAGTGTCTGGATAAAAGGAATGAACTTAAAACCTGATTCAGTGATAAAAGTAGGCGACCAGTGGAGTGTAGCGATTACGCCTATATTCCATACAACCTTAGGAAATAATGAAGGCTGGGGACAATACTGGGCAAGTGATATACCATTGGAATTCCCTTATGCAACATCATTTGACTGGAAACAGTT
>JAHJVF010000257.1 GCA_018828505.1 Bacteroidota bacterium
CGTAGGGATGATATAATGATCTCAATTTATAAAAAGAACAAACAAAATAATATTAACAAAAAGTGCTTAATGATGTCTCTTTTTACATCTTTTCACAGTTAAGATCATCGCGTAATCTTTAAAAGCTTAAAATTAAGTTGACGCTAATGCGCTTAGGCGGGATGAATAAGAGCTATGGAGATTTTTCTAACCTATTTTAGAATAAATGTTTATAGAAAAAATTAAATCATTATATGAAATTAAGTTGACGCTAAAGCGACAACGTCGGGACAGGTTCGTTTCTTCATCATTGAAGAGTCCGTCTATATTTGTGCCATATGGCATTATCTTCGGCGGGGTAATCGTACTTGTCCACCTCTGGTGGAGATATCGAATCCGACTAGATTTTTCTCGCTGGAGAGCGGTTTGTAACGCGGATTATTAATCTGCGCTGCGGATAAGCTAAAGATTTTTGGATGAGATGATTGCATATTCTGTTTTTAAATTACTAAAAAATGTTTTTCAATTGACATTAAAAAAGTTCAACTATATCTTTGAACAAAGATTGGAGAATAAACATGGATACTATTTATCGCTTAAATGCAAACGAAATAGATGAAAAATTAATCGAGTCGATAAAATCTTTATTTAGAGATCGAAAAGTTATCATATCAGTCACGGACGCTGTTGATGAAACCGACTATTTATTTGCATCTGAAGTAAACCGCAAACGCTTGCTTGACGCGTTAGGAGATGTTCGTGACAGCAAGAACTTATTGGAATTTAATTCTATTGAAGAACTTGAGAAATCACTTCTTAAATGAGAAAAATAATTCTAACGAATCAAGCTTTTGAAGATTTGAGCTATTTCGCACAAACTGATACGAAATTGCTTCAAAAAATTTTTACGCTTATCAAAGAAACCATACGAACCCCTTTTGAAGGACTTGGGAAACCTGAACCACTAAAACATGAACTAAAAGGATGCTGGTCGAGAAGAATAAATGATGAACATCGGTTGGTTTATCAAGTTGACGAATCTGCCCTCATAATTATTTCTTGCCGTTATCATTATTGAGTTAGAAAAACCTAAAGAGATTATACTGTCTAAATTGAGGAACATTTTGTAGCCGTACTTGTCCACCTCTGGTGGAAATATCGAAGCCGATTCCGATAATTTCGGGATCAATTCCATTTCGGATTGAAGGGAAGGTGTTGAAGATTTTTGGACGTTGTGCTTGCATGATTGAGACTGTGTAAAAAGTATTTTTCTGATAAATAACTCACCCTTTCCGAAGGAATCCCTTTGGGAAAATCCCTCCCCGCCTGCCAAAGTCTGCCGATGCGGACGGCGGGCAGATCTTGAAAAGAGAGGGACTTTTAAAATCGAGCGACATCACCCATTCTCTTTGTAAGACCACAAAGTGGTGACTATGTCAGAAGGAGGAATAAAAGGGGGATGAGTTCCTTTTTACTTAATTTTACAATAAAAATTAATTGTATTTATTGTTCAAAGCGATAAAGCCTTCATTGTTAAAAATTTATTTTGAACAGATGTGTTACCCGATATTATGCAAAACAATAAAACAACTTGTATTGGAAATTATAGTTCCATGCATTCTCTACGTCTCTTGCCAAATCGCTTGCGGGATAATTGAATATTGAAGATTAAAGATTCACGTCAAAATCGTCAGCCCAAGCATTCTAAATTTCTCATCAAAATCAAAAATTACGGGAAAGTTTTTCAAATCTTGCCTTCTTAATTCCCATGGAAAGTTGCCATACGTTTTTCTGCCAGTCTTTTTTCCTTTAACATTTAACTCTAAACTTATAAGACGGTCATAAATATTGCACTCAATTTTTCTCTCTTTTACAGATATACATCTTTCGGCGGCTATATTAATTGTCTTGGAAAACAATCTTGATTTGTATGAGTTATGCACATCTACACTTATTTCAGCACCATGGAAGTTAATTGTATCTTTACAAATCTGAGCTTTCTTCCTGGAAGGAAAAGTTTTATCAGAGTTTGGTGTTAATCTTTTGCCAATCTTCTTTGTGCCAATTCTTGTCAGCAAATAATAAAACTCATCAGCCGACTTTACCTTTCCGCAAATCTTACACACCTCTTTTTTATCTCTTATTTTTTTATAGCCGTCCCAATGTTCGCACTGTAATCCTAAAAATTCCCAAGCTATTCCAAGCTGTTGATAAATGTTCCAATAAATTTGAATAGTTTTACTATCTAACTTATCATTGTTTAGAAAATTCTTACTGACGAAGTCCATGCTTCTGAAAAGTCGATTAAGACTTCTTTTTAATTCAATTTTTTTTGACACTTTTTCCATAGTTCTATGACTTCCTTCAATTGTTTTAATCGAATTTGTTTTTCAATAGCTAATCTTAAATGCGATTTTCTGTACACAGTATTGCCGCTTATGAAAACACGGACAAAAACCGTTTTCTATTCCCACACTGCTTCCGGCTTTTCTTTCCAATACCATGCGATAATGTCGGTAGTTAGCGGCTCCCCTCCGAGTTCTTTTAGTCGTGCTGCGTTTTGCCCGCGGTGATAGTGGCTGTGCATGGCTGCCTGCAGAAGTGCTTGATAAACTGGAAGATTTAATTGTGGATTTCTAAGCCACGGAATTCTTACAACCTCCGCCAGTTTTGAATCGGTACACTCTTTAATAAATACCAAAGCTTGGCTGTGATTTATTCTTGCATATTCTTTTAGCTCGTTCATGTTAGAAAAATCTTCAAAACGTTTTCTAATAAGCTCCTTCCCGCTAACAATAGAAAGATATGCATGTTGTGCTAAATGCATGTGGTGAAGACATTTTTGAACTGCAGTATTTTCAAGTGCGCCCGGATGAGCTTCCAACGATTTCCACATTTCCGCATCAGCCCAGGCTTGATGATGATACATGTCACGAAGTAGTTCGATCATTGGGTATCCTTTTGTTTTGGGAAAATATCAATTAAGGAAACTGGAATTGCTAAAAGACCTTTTGCAATTCTCCCTTTGGTTGTTTTCAGTGTGATGTAATCAAATGATATTTCACTTTTTTGCTTCTGCATTTTTAATTTCATTTGCTGTGTCAGCTTCTTTCCAGCTTTCCAAATTACTTAACAGTTCATTCTTATCTATCGTTTGTAATCTGGCTTTTTCAATTGCTTCAGTTTCATTCTCGGCTTCTATAACATAAGTGCAAAAGCCAGAATGATAAATTTGAGCTTCTCCCGAAGGGATGGATTCCCAAAACTTTTTTTTCATTATGCAGCAATTTTTAATTCATTTGTGTTAGGGATGCATAGGGCAGCATGGAGCGAACACAACTAAAAATCTTTCAACAAAGCGAGTGACGTAAGGCTGTTTGTTAGGCGTAGTGCTTTTTTCTTTTTATTCAAGACGATGTTCTTTCAGTATGTTCTGCCACTCTGTAATGTGAAACTCTTTTACCTCTGTTGAGTTTTTTGCGTCCCCAATTAAGTTGTTGGTGTATGCTTTTACAAAATTTTTGTAGTCATCGATAAAACGCAAATAGTATTTTAAACTCTGAAAAATACCGTTGGCAATAATTTCTAATCCGCTATCCTTTTTGATTTTCAAAATGAATTTGTTGATATATTCTTCTTCCTCTCTTGAGGGGAAATTTTCTTTGTAAGTAGTCAAGATGTAATACCGTTGAATAGTTGTGCCTTGTGATTTTTTAACAAGGTCAAAAATCAAATTTCTGTCAATGGGAATGTTGTGTTTGATTTCAACCATTTCAAAAGGAGTTCCGTCTTCATTCCAAACTTCAATGTCTCCAAATCCGTGTTTATCAGATGAAGTATGCACATTGAGTTGTCCTAACTTTTTTCCGTCATACCTTTTTACGACTTTGAAGAGTTGCTGATAAACTGAATAGATTGCAATAACGGGAAGCCGTGAACTTAACTTGATTTGAAAATGTCTTTCTAACATTCTGAGAACCGTATTGATGTTGAGTATCTCTGAAAAATCTGCTGATTCAATGGTTTCATCAAAAACCATTTTGTGTTGCTGTGAAAGCAAATGTAGCCTGATGAAAATATAAATCAGACATTTTTTTGGTTTGATTTTCTTATTTTCAATGGCGTCAAAAAGCTCTAAAAAACTTTCTTTTACTTGCTTGTCTCTAATTTTTAAATTTTGTCCCTCTCTCTTTGTTCATTTTATTTTCTCTCTTGTTGCAAGTGTTAAAAAGACAGATTCTTTATTAGCATATTTTGGAAAATACTTTTTGAAAAATGGTGCTGTAATTGAAGTGTCCAAACTTCTTGCTGAATAGCCACCCTTAAAATCCGTTCTGTGCAGGCGAATATCTTGTTTTGGGTCTATGATTTTTTTGACAAGAGAAGAAACTAATGCGGATAAAAGCGATTTGTTTTTGTCAATTTTGTTGATAAGCACATCAACATTGGATTTTATGATGTCAGGGAAGGCACTTTCTTTTTTGGACCTTAAAACCTCAACCGCTTGCGTAAGCAATTCATCTAAAATTTCTGTTGGGTTCATATAAATAATTCAAGTGTATAAGAAGGAATTTCAACAAGACGCTGTTTTGCGTATTCAATATATTCGGGGTGAATTTCAATACCGATATAATTCCTTTTAAGTCGCCTTGCCACAACTGCGGTAGTTCCAGAGCCCAAAAACGGGTCAAGGACAATATCATTTTCTTTGGTTAGAAGTTTTATTAGTTCTTGCACTACAAATTCGGGATAAACTGCTGGATGAACATTGCCTTTAATTGTTTCAACAGTAGATTCAATAATGTCTTTACGAATGGAGTTACCGTAAATTTTTATTATTGTAAATCCTTTGTTTTCAATTTGCGTTAGTCGTCCTCCAGCTTGTCCACCATAAGGGAGAGCGTGCATATCTCTTATTTTCATTCTGAAACTTTCTATTTTCCCATTTTTTGCTTCCATTATGACTTCTAATAATTCTTTTCTGGCTCGTGCTTTTTCTTCAATGGATAAATTGGATTTTTCAATTAGTTCAAAATATTTTTTTCCAATGTCATTGCCCGCTGCCTTTTTGTTTCCGTTTAAGTATTTGTCTTTGTATTCCAGAAATGCGTCTTTGTTGAAATAATATTCCTTTGATTTCGCAAAGATGAAAAATGGCTCTTTGGATGAAACTAATTTTTTTGGGTCTTGTTTGGGAGTGGGATTTATTTTAACCCAAGTCAATTCGTTAATGAGTTTTACTTGCTTTTCTCTTTGAGCTTCAATAGCAAATCTGTAAGGAACTAAAAGTAAATTACCGTCAATGTATTTGTCGCCCAAATTGAAAACAATTGAGCCAGTTTTTTTTGTTATTCTGACGCACTGCCTAAAAACTTTCATTAGGTTTTCAATGTATTCTTCAACGGTCTTTTCGTTACCAATACCAGCAGTACCGTATTCACGTTGTTGAAAATAGGGCGGACTTGTAATAATTAAATCTATAGTTTCAGGTGGGAGTTCTTTTAGTATTTCTAAACAGTCACCACAGAAAATATTGTTTAGCTTGTTATCTAACATTTCCTTCTCAAATTAGTTTATTTATCACTGATAAGTGTAAGAAAATTTTTTGTCTGTTTGGCTCTCGACCGTCACAATCCTCCGTTAGCTGACGGATCGTGATGGTTTATCATAGGTTTTTTAGTTTTATGCATCGATCATTTGTCACGGAGTGGTACGTGACAACCTTTTGAACTATCACACTTGAATTATAATTTTACCGCGCACTTTTCCTTGCTCTAATGCGGTAAATGCTTCTTTAGTTTGGGATAAAGGATAAATTTGTTCTATGACCGGTTTCACAGAGCCGTCTTCTATCAGCTTTTCTATTTCTGCATAATCTTCAGGTTTTTTTCTCATGTTCGCCGGGAAAATTTTCTTTCCGCCTAAGAATCTAAGTAATACTGCTTTGAAAATTAAACTTGGCGGGAACAATGTTGTTAAAAATATTCCTTTTTGTGTCAATGCACGCGATGCCTCGGCAAATTTGAGCTTACCATAAGCGTCAAAGATAACATCGTATTGTTTACCTGAGCTGATGAAATTTTCGCTTGTATAGTCAATCACCGATTGGGCACCGAGCTGTTTAGCAAGTTCTACGTTGCGAGTGCTGCACACTCCAGTAACAACCGCACCTTTAGCTTTTGCAATTTGCACAGCGAAATGTCCAACTCCGCCTGTTGCGCCGTTGATCAAAACGGTTTTGCCTCTTAGGTTGCCGCATAGACGAAGTCCGTTGAGTGCTGTAAGCGCAGCAACCGGAAGCGATGCCGCATCTTCGAAAATCATACCCTCGGGAATTTTTCTGATATGCTTTGGCTTGTTTTCTCCATTTTCCATCTTCCATTAAACATCTTCCATTGCGGTTTACCGCGCTATGGATATTTATTGACAAGCGTAAAACGAAATCTAATGATCAGCAAAAATATAACCGGGGCAATGCTGAATAAAATGGGAAGTAACAAAAAAGTAGCTTTGTTTCCGTATGAAGTCGGCCTACCCGTAAATCCGAAATGTGTTGGCACTTCTGCCGGTAGATCGAAATAAGCATAAATGCTAACGAGCCATATTGTCACTAGAGTTAAAACAAGCGCAAGAGAGAGACTCTTGCCTCTTGTACTGAATGGTGTTGGTGTGATCATAGTTTTCATTATTTCTTTAGAAGTTTCAAAGTATAGTGTAAATATTCAACTTGTAATGGCAATTTCGCAAAACAAATCTACCTGCGGTAGATAAACTCGATTCACCCCGTTAGATAGTTTATTTTCATAGTCATTCTTAACTCTATTTCGACAAGCTCAATAACCTTTTAAGTATATCTAACGGGGTGAATCAACTTCTTCTATTTTCACTTTAATATTTTTGATCCCCGATACACCATTTAAAACTGATGAATCGGGACAAGGTTTTGATGTTAAAGTTTTGAATTGAGTTGATGAGACTGTCGTATCCATGAATCCATCTTTTCTTGGGCTATTTCCAAGAACAATTTTCCCGAGTGCCTTCGAGTAACTGCTATATCGAATGATGGAATAATAATGGCTCTTTCTCAAAAAACTTTTGATGTTAAAGGGATTCAATTTCAGCCGGTATCAATTATGATGAACTTTGGCAGAAAAATAATTTACAACTAGATTAAGGAATCAAGGAAAGGTTAAAAATCAGAACTGATAAATTTTTAAGGGAAAATATTTGGTGATCAAATCAAAATCTTTGTCGCAATGAAATAGTTCAACATTGTTTTCAATAGTGTTTGCCGCTATGATAGAATCCATTGGTTTTGTTAGTATTGGCGTTTTACTGTTGCATTTTCTAAAGATATCAATTGCAAAGTTAATTGTAGTTATACGGTTGTATTTTAGAAAAGGCAAACTAAGTAATAATTTTTTGACCAAGTGAAATTGATCTTCATTTCTAATGCCTTGCAAAATTTCCAAGTAAATAAATTCATTTGTGCAGACTTTATTTTCAAGAAGTAGAGAAATAAATCTTTCTACGATTGGGTCTTTAGCTTTACGAAAGTACCTAATCCAGATTGAAGTATCACAAAGAATCATTGAATGCTCTGCTTTTTCTTAATTCGGATAAGTCTCCAGACCAATCAACATTCCCGGCTAAAGATTTAATCAGTTTTACTTTTGATTGATGGATCTTATTGTTAGCAGTTTTCCTTTTTTTTGCAGAACTCTCTAATTTTTTCCCTTTTGTCAGAGGTGCCATTATTTATCCTATTTTCTTAATTCATGCTTTTTATAATAAAGTTAAATTTATTGCCGCTAATTTCAAATAGCGGTGATGAGAACTTTTTTCTTTTGTTGGGAGGAGAAAAAGGGGCGGCAATGGTTTACTCTACAAAGGATTTGCTTCAGGTGGTGGAGCGGTTGCTTCCAATTTTGGACTTAAGGTTTATTAAATCTGTGCTGTCAAAATAATTTCTTTCAATTTCATTTTGTAATTATGTGTGAATTATTTTATAAAACTTTTGATGTTAAAGGGATTCAATTTCACTCAGAATAAATGCGAAGAGTTCTTCGATGCATTAGATAGTTCTCAAATCTATGTTCACGGAAAAAGCGTCGTTTGTGAATCATCTGTTAACCCTTTGCTTTTAAGCGGCTTTGCTTCGCTAACCAACAATTCTTGTTCTGTATGTGTTTTACAAACTTCTGACTTTATTTCATTTCCGTTAAAGTCAACAGGGGTGCCACCTTTTTGAATAAGTAATTCGTTTGCATTCTTCTCATCTGGTTCGGGCTTTCTCACAAATATCTTTCTCCCTTTACGAAGCCCATCTATTACGCCCGACCAAGTGCCGCCCTTTTCGGATGACTCCGCTACGTAAATTTCATCTGCAAGACCGTAGATGATGGGATTTCTTGCCATTGCTAATTCAACTTTCCAGGGAGCTTTAGGAAAGAAAGTGCTGAGAACAAGAACATTTCCCTCGACCATTTGCTTATAATATTTTTTGAAGCCCGAAGCGAAAGTCATAATACCTTGAGGTAAAACGATTATGCTTCTTCCAATATGTTTGATTGCGGAATCTAATGCTTGCTTATCAACTCCTTTTGCAAAACCGCTGACTATAACTTTGAACTGCCGACTCGCAAGTTGAGCAATGTTATCTGTAAACTGTAACGCAATTTCAGAAGCATCTCTTGAGCCAACGATTGCAATTGATCTTTCGCCTAACATTTGCCTATCACCTTTAACATAAAGCACCGGTGGAGATGATTTGGTTTTTAGATTTTCTTTTAAAGTTTTGGAATAATTTGGTGAAATGATTGGAATTATCTCATATCCTTGATTTAGCACATCCTCTGCTAAGAAAGCGTTATTGGGTAATTCAGATTTTGCAGTTTGAAGATCCGCAATTTCTTTTTCATTTAATCCGTAATTTGTTTTCCAGTCGGATTCAGAAAAATGGAAGAAATCTTCAATCGTAATTTTATTCTCGTGATAAAATTTAACAATCAGTTCATTGATTCTTGAAGTTCTCCACTTAGGAAGATGAGCGAGTGTAATCCAATATGAAGCTTCATTCATCACGCTAAATCACCTCCAACTGTTCTTGCAATTACTTCGGGGAACCATTCAATACCGTTGGGTTTATATTTTATTTGCTCTGCCATCATTTCAGTTTTTTCAATTGCTTATTCCCAATTAGAGATTTTAACTGGGTAATGGCAATATTGTTTAAATGCACAATTCTTTTGTTTTGAGGTAAACCTTGATGAATGAGCACTGCATTAATACTTTCCAAATTAGAAAGAACCACCAATTGTTCCAGCGTGGCATAATCTCTTATATTACCGTCTTTATTAGGGTTTTCAGTTTGCCATTGTTTTACAGTTTTGCCCAATAGTGCGACGTTCAGCATATCTGCTTCGTTGGCATAAATAAAGGCAGCCTGCTCTTTGGTGATTTGGTCGGGTATTATTTTTTCTTTAATTGCATCAGTATGAATTCGGTAATTAACCTTAGCAAGGGTGCGCTGCAGGTTCCAATCAAGGGATTTGGTTTTGGCTTCTTCTTCTTTAAGGCGTTGGAATTCTTTAATGAGATAGATTTTAAATTCGGCACTGATCCACATTCCAAATTCAAATGCAATATCTTTGTGTGCATAAGTTCCACCATATCTTCCGGCAGTAGCTTTCATCCCAATTGCATTTGTTTTTTCCACCCATTCTTTTACACTAATCTTATAATTATTCAATCCTGCTTGGCTTTTAATTATGGCGAATTCGCCATAATTAAAATTAGGATTATAAACACTTTCCCAAATACCAAGAAATTCAACGGTATTTCTATTTCTAAGCCAATCTGAAATAAAAAAATCGCCGTCTTTGGCTTTCAGCATATCAGTCAGCGAGATAAAATCGTTTTGATTAGACTGCATGATTGAAATCTCAATCCCTTTTACCGTGATAGTTTTATTTTTTGTCATAGTTACTCAATAATTTCTTTCAACAAGTTTCCGTTTAGATAAATGAAGAAGAGAAATCCAGTATGCAGATTCTTTCATCAAGATAAATCTCCTCCAAAGGTCCCGCCAATTACTTCGAACAGCCATTCAATAAAGTTTGGTTTATATTTTATTTACTCTACTATCATTTCAGTTTTTTCAATTGCTTGTTTCCAATTAGAGATTTTAGCTGGATAATGGCAGTATTGTTTAAATGCACAATTCTTTTGTTTTGAGGTAAACCTTGATGAATGAGCACTGCATTAATACTTTCCAAATTAGAAAGAACCACCAATTGTTCCAGCGTGGCATAATCTCTTATACTACCATCTTTATTAGGGTTTTCGGTTTGCCATTGCTTTGCAGTTTTACCAAAAAGGGCTACATTGAGCAAATCTGCTTCGTTGGCATAAATATAGGCAGTCTGTTCTTTAGTGATTTGGTCGGGTATTATTTTTTCTTTAATTGCATCAGTATGAATTCGGTAATTAACCTTAGCAAGGGTGCGCTGTAGATTCCACTCAAGCGAGAGGCGGTTTTGCTCCTCTTTTTTAAGCCGCTGGAACTCAGTAACAAGATAAAGTTTAAACTCAGCGCTGATCCATGATGCAAACTCAAAAGCAATATCACGATGAGCAAAAGTACCTCCATACTTTCCGGCTTTAGAAATAATACCGATAGCATTAGTAGTTTCTATCCATCTTTTAGGGGTAAGTGAAAAGCTGTTAGAGCCCGCAAGGTTTTTAAATCCATCGAATTCGATGGAATTAAAACCGGGATTATTCAACTGTTCCCACAGCCCGATGAACTCAATTGTGCTGCGATTTCTCAACCAATTTTGTAAAATATAATCACTTCTTTCCGGGTCACGGTACCGGGCAATGCCGGTAAGAGAAATATAGTCTTCCTCACTTTTTTGAAAAAAGGATATCTCCGTTCCTTTTACCGTGATAGTTTTATTTTTTGTCATAGTTACTCAATAATTTCTTTCAACAAGTTTCCGTTTATATAAATGCGCAACGGAAATCCAATATGCGGCATCTTTCATTGTACTAAATCTCCTCCGACTGTTCTTGCAATTACAAGTGGAACGATCTTATTAGCTTCGAGCTTTGTTAAGCATTTACCAATTTCTTTCGCGGTTGCACCGCTATCGAATATATCGTCAATTAATAAAATATTTTTGTCAATTACTTCCATCGGATTCTTATATGTGAAAGCATCTTTAACATTGTCCGCTTTCAAATAACTATTCTCAAAAATTTTCTGCTCTTGTGTTTGTCTTTGTTTAACAAGATTATGTGAAATCGGAATATTTAATACTTCAGAGATCTTCACGGCGAAATTTTTTACCAAGTCGCCGGATTTTGTTGGTGGAACATAAACAATTAAATCGAACTTTTCTTGTCCAAATTTATTTCGAAATGCTTTTAGCGCTAATCTTAATAAAAAATCGGGATAGTCTCCGCCATTCTCATATTTACAGCGATGAATTGTTTTGCCAACATTTGAAACTCCGTAATATGAAGAGGCAACACCGGTTGCTATGTTTGAACCCTTTGATTCTACTTCAAGCTCCGGGAAATAATTCTCACGAAAATCTTGAAGCTTTTGCGACCATTCAATTGTAACCGCGACAGTCAGTTTTTTTAAGCCAGTGTTATCGCAATTGTTAAAAGTATGATCTGAAGATAAATTGGAAGAATCACCTAAAAAATCGCACAAGTATTTCATTCTCGATTCTTTAGTTTCAATATAGCCAATCATACTTTCAAGATCTGCTTTCTTTACATTTCTAAGTTCTTCAAAAGATTTTGTGTTTAGTGCTGGCGCATTTGTAACATATTCTATCTTCTTGCTTTTTCCGATCATTACTTCGCGAATAATCCCTTGCTCTCTTAAATCAGCTTTGATGACTCTAACTTGAGTTTGCTTGAGGTTTGTTCTTTTCATCAAATCTCTTTCACCAAGCAATTCTGACTTAACTGCAGCGATTATTTTTTCGTATTTAGCAATTGCCGGTCTTCCGCCTTCGATAAAAGCTTCCGGCAAATCTCTATCTTCCGGGTTATAAAAAAGAATTATTACAGATGGTTTTCCGTCTCTTCCGGCTCTCCCTATTTCTTGATAATAATGGACAGGTGATTGAGGTATTTGAGTGTGAATGATAAACCTAATATCGGGCTTATCAATCCCCATTCCCAGTGCATTGGTAGAAATAACGCATTTCCACTTGTTGTTCATCAAACCATTTTCGATTGCTATTCTAGATTCAGCGTCAAGCCCGGCATTATAGCCGATAGCTGAAATTTTTAAGTACTCAAGCCACTTTGAGTATATCTCTGTATCAACTCGGGTTCCGGTATAAAGTATTCCTGTCCCTTCCAGATTGTTTATGTTTTGAGCAAGCCAAATAATTTTTTCATCTTCAGAGTTGACCTTAATGACATAAAGCTGAAAATTTTCTCTCATCAAGTTACCGCGCAATACCGTAATGTTGCCGCCAATTTGTTCAGCTATATCTTGTTCGACTCTTTTTGTTGCTGTAGCGGTTGTTGCTAAAACCGGAAGTCCTTTTGGCAAGAGCTTAACAAGATTAATTATTCTTCTGAAGGCAGGTCTGAAATCGTGTCCCCAAACAGAGACACAATGGGCCTCATCAACAACAACCATAGAAAGATTCATCTGTCTAGTTGCTTCAATCCACTCACTATTCTCCTGCCTTTCCGGTGCAATGTAAAGAATCTTAATTTTTCCTTCCTTGGCTTCGGTGATTATTTGAGTATTATTTTCGTTCGTTTGTTCGCTGTTAATACATCTTGCGGAGATGCCAAGGTTACTCAACGCTTTAACTTGATCTCTCATCAAAGCAATAAGCGGCGAGAAAATTACAGTAGTGCCTTTGAAAATAGTTGCGGGAAACTGATAGCATAAAGATTTTCCAAAACCAGTCTTTTCAATTAGAAGAACTCTCTCGCCATTCAAAATTTTTTGAATAGCTTCCCACTGTCTATTGTAGAACCGATCAATGCTAAAAGTCTTTTTAAGAATCGCTTCGGCTTCTTGTCGTGTCACGGCTTTCTGAGTATAAAAATTTATTTCTAACTTACTTAATCACCTTACGCACAGTGTGATACTCAATTGCCCCGACCTTTAGGTCGGGGACCAGATTAACACCAAATGCTTTGGCTTTAGCCATTAAACAAGGCTATTTTGTGGCTAAAGCCAAGAGTTTGGTGTTAGTTTTATCCCCCGACTAAAGAGGCTGTGTGAATAA
>JAHJVF010000258.1 GCA_018828505.1 Bacteroidota bacterium
GAATATCCTGGCTCATCCCGACAAGTTGAGTATGGTATCAGCCAAACCACAAATGACTGGGTTTTTGTGATAGATGCAGATGAAGAATTTTCTGATGAACTAAGAGGAGAAATTGAATCTATTCTTTCTTCTGATGATTTGAAATTCACCTCTTATGATGTTCCGCGCCAAGTTTACTTTCTCGGAAGATGGATTAAATATAGTGGATGGTATCCCGATTATCAATTCAGATTTTTTAGAAAAGATTCGATTTATCCGGTTCATGCCGAAGTGCACGGCCATTTCGAACCAAAAAGCGGCAGAGGTAAACTAAAAGGTTTGTTGTATCATTATACTTATCATACACTCTATGATTATTTGAAAAGAATCAATTACTACACCTCTCTTCATGTTTCAAACAAAATAAGTGAGCAAAAAAATAAAAAAGTGAACTGGCATCATCTTGTTTTTCATCCGATCGCGGCTTTCTTAAGATTGTTTATATCAAACAAGGGATATAAAGATGGTTTTCAAGGGCTAGTATTATCTTTATTTTCTTCAGTTTATACGATGGTACTCTATGCAAAAATTTGGGAATACCAAAAATGCCAAGAAGAAAACATTGAACTTCCTCCAACAACAAACTTAGATTTTCAAAAAAGAAGAGACTATAAGTAATTCAGATTTGTGATTTTCTAATCACAAAATTTAACTGATTGTTATTAACTGAAGTTACGTCATTTTGGATTTTGAATTGCGAGGTTGTTCAATCCAAAGGATCCTTCGGAAAAGTCCTTTGTGTCCGTCAACTGACCCCGTGAGATAATGGCACTAATCGAACTATTGTAGGATTAGGACTATCTCACGGGGCTGACGGATTGTGCCTCTGCCCCGTTGGATAATCTGTTGGATAACGAAACGAATATTAAAAATGTATATCCAACCTGTCACAAGATAGCCCGCCACAAAATAGCTATGAATGGGCAGGCTATGTATTGGCAGGCGGGGTGAATGTCTTTGTGGCAACCTGCCCGCCACATATATAGCCATGAGGCAGGCGGGTGTGTGAAAATTTCAATTATTACCGCATTTTTTTCGCCACTGCCAAAGGCATCCCTCTCGGGATAAGTCACCAACCTGCCCGCCACGTAGAACATAAAGAGGCAGGCGGGGACTCTAAGAAACCACCAAGTCTGCCAGGGCGGATTACTTTTTGGTCACCCACTAAGTGAGTAAATTTTAAATTATCACTTACAGTTCACTTTAGTGAACTGACTACAAAACCTACAACTACCAAGCGGCTTTAGCCTCATTATAGTAGTGATATGTGGCTAAAGCCATTGTTTTTTGTTCTCTTTCCTTTTTTCCGTCAGATAAATCTGACGGTAAGTGAGTAAATTTTAGATTATCACGTTGTGGTTGAGGTCAATAGTAAAAGAGAACGTGGGAATCCACCCCTTCGGGGAAAGATTATTTTTTTGAAACGGCACTAAATTCTTAGAGTAGACTGTTAGAAATACTAATAAAGAGATTCATCACGGAATTAATTACAGATATAAAATATTTCCATAGCGGACTGTAGATAAAAATTAGCAGGAGAAACGAGCCGATGAATCCAACGTTCGCATATTTTTTTGTGTATTGATTGTAGAAAATCGAGTGTAAAATGTGAACACCGTCCAATGGTGGAATTGGCAGAAGATTAAAAAATCCCAAAAAGACATTTAAGAAAACTCCATACCACAAAATATCATGGGTTGTTATTGTACTATTACTGAATTCAAAAACCGCAGATGAAGGAAAAACCAAAATCGAAGTGAACAGCATTAAAGCAAACGAAAGATTTGAAAATGGTCCGATAAATGAAACTATTCCATCCCCCAGCCTTTTGTTTGCAAATGCATCTGGATTTACCGGAACAGGCTTTGCCCATCCTATCAAAGCAAATCCGGAAGCATAAGCCGCAATTGGCATGAGAACTGTTCCGATCAGATCAATATGCTTGAATGGATTCAAAGTTAATCTTCCTGCTTTCTTCGCAGTGTCATCTCCTAATTTGTAAGCACTGTACGCATGTGCATACTCATGAATTCCCAACGAAAGGAAAAATATCGGAAGTGATATTAGAAACATCACTAACCGTACATCTACTTGTAAATTACTCATGGTTTATAGTTTCCATTATCAAAATAAATTTAATTAAGGACTCTAAACA
>JAHJVF010000259.1 GCA_018828505.1 Bacteroidota bacterium
CACTTGTCCGATCTTTTTCCTTTTTTTCTAAATAGTGTTTACGTTCTTCATAAGTATATTTGTCGTATAGTTCTTGGATGTCGTTGCTTGCAACTTCAGCAAAGACTATGTCTTCACTGTCAGTGATTTGAATTCTATACTTCATAATTTTTAAACTCTCAAAAACTAATTCATTATAAAATTTACTGCAAATTACTATTTAGCTCCTTTGTGCAATCATATTAAATAATGTACTTTATTTCAATATGAATCTTTGATTTTTTTCAATTCCCTAAAAAACCTTTGATTGAACATTTTGAACGTCTAAACACCTAACTGCACTTTTTAAGTTGTCAGTCTGCATTCAATTTCGTTTTCATCAAGCGGACAGTGAGGGCACTTAAACTCTTTTAGTTTAGCCCACTCCGGAGCTTTTTCTCCATTCGGTCGGATGATACTCATCGAATCCCGCTTGAGACGAACATCAAATTCCTTTATTCTTCCAGCCGGGAAAGTAAATGTATAATTAAACTTAATTTCTGATTCTTGTGCTTTTTCTGGCATACTATATCCGTGTATTTTGATAGATAATAACTTCTCTGAATAAAACATTCAAGTGTGAAAATGTCATTTAAATTTGAACCTCATTTGTATAACTGGTTATTAAATTTGGATTTTGTGGAGAAGTAAATTGAGAATATTCAATAGTAGATGTGGCTCAAGTATTGCGCCAGTTAATGAGGGTTTGAACATAATGTTTGTTATAGTTTTTAATCAATGCTTTTCATATTCACCAAATAAAATTTAACTTGCATTAGTCAATCAGCAATTAGAGTTTTTAATGAAAAAAATTTTATTACTACTCGTCCTTGTTTATTCGATTTTAATTTATTTGTCATGTAAAGACGAAGGATCTAAAATAGATGATATTGTCATACCAAGTACGGATGTTTCATTTGCCCAGCATATCCAGCCTGTTTTTAATATTAAATGTGCAACTTCAGGATGTCATGATGACGCAAGTAAACAAGGCGGACTGAGCCTGACTACCTGGTTGAATACAACTTCGAGTTTCACGATTGTATTTCCAGGGAATCCGGATGCGAGTAAATTAGTATTAGCAATAGAAGGAAGAACAACCAATCCAATGCCTCCGCCTGGTCGATGGCCCCTTATAAAAAATCAGATCACTTCCATCAGAACGTGGGTAAAAGAAGGAGCGAAGAATAATTAGACTAACTTCTGAGTGCAAACACAATTGGGAATTATCTCCAAGCGACAAAATTCAAAATTACAATTCGCCCTTGTGATTTGTTATTTGGAATTTGTTATTTAGTATTTGGTATTTAACATCCTATAACCACTTCTCCTTTTTATACCATTCAATCGTCTTCCTAAATCCAGTTTCTAAATCTATTTGCTGGCGATATCCAAGCTCCTTCACTGCCCGTTGGACACTGCATGTCCAATTTTGTTGGATCATTTCATTTGCAAATTCAAGACTAAGTTTAACAGCTTCTTTTCTAAAATAACTTACGAACTGAGAAAAGGCGGCAACAATATAAACAACAAAATGCGGTATCCGAATTTTTACAGCTTTTTTACCTAATAATCTTGAAGCAAGCTTACCCACTTCATTCCAATTATAATATTCTTCACTCGAAATAAAATAAATTTGTCCCTTAGCTATTTCGCTTTCGGCTGCAAGCAGAATTCCATTCACCAGATCAGTAATGTGTATAAGAGAAATATTCTTTTTATTAAATCCAATCAAAGGGTGAAGTCCTTTTGCAATCGTTTGAAAGAAAACCAGTACTTCCTCGTCGCGAGGGCCATAAACTGAAGGGGGTCTGCAAATTGTTATTGGAATGGAGTCTTTCTCTTTAAGGACCTCGAGTTCAGCAGCCATTTTGGATTTACCATAAACTGATACTGGATTATACGGCGCTGTTTCATCGATTGGTTTGCCATCTGGGCTTGGACCAACGGCTGCCTGAGAACTAATATGTATAAATCTTTTAAGATTAGAATTACTTTTTTTCACCGCATCAAGTAAGTTTCGTGTAACCACTTGATTTCCTGCAAAGTAACCTTCTTTAGTTTTTGATTTGATCACTCCGGCAACGTGGAAAATATAATCGCAATCTTTGACGGCTTCTTTTAATCCATCAGGATCGTCATAATTACAATGGACAATTTCAATTGGCTTGTCTTTCACCCATCGCAGACTGCTTCCTTTTCTGGCAATCACACGGACATTGTAATTTTTAGAAAGAAGTAAGTCAACAAGGTGACTTCCAACAAATCCACTCGCTCCGGTAACCAGTGCCAAGTATTGATTATTCATGTTTTTTCTTCTTAGATATTTATTGACATTTCTTTAGTTTGACCTTATTTTTCGACCGAATTTAATTAACAATTACATTCCAAACAAAAATTATCTTGATTTATTAAGGAGTTAAAGTGGATTTATTCGATAAATGTTACAGTTTCACCCGCGCAGACGAGGTCAAAGCATTGGGCTACTATCCATATTTCCGAGTAATGGAAGAAAATGAAGGGCCTATCGTTCAGATTGAAGGACGTAAGATCATCATGGCAGGATCTAATAATTATCTCGGATTAACTGCCCATCCAAAAGTAAAAGAAGCAGCAATAGAAGCAGTTAAAAAATATGGGACGGGCTGTTCAGGTTCAAGATATCTGACCGGAACTTTAGACCTGCATATCGAATTGGAAAAACGATTGGCAAAGTTCATGGGTAAAGAAGAAGTGCTTCTTTTCAGCACCGGATACCAAGCCGCTCAAGGTATAATTCCGACTTTAGTTCAACGGGGCGAGTACATTGTATCAGACAAAGATAATCACGCAAGTATCGTATCGGGAAATTTGATCGGCAAAGCGATGACTGCCGGATTTGAAAGATATAAGCATAACGATATGAAAGATTTGGAAAAAGTTTTATCAAAGCTCCCGAGGGAAGCCGGCAAATTGATCGTCAGCGATGGAATTTTTAGTACAACAGGTACAATAGCTAATGTACCAAAAATGGTCGAACTCGCGAAAGCTCACAACGCAAGAATTTTATTAGATGATGCTCATGCAATTGGTGTGATTGGAAAAGGGGGACGAGGAACAGCAAGTCATTTTGGTCTCGATGGTGAAGTCGATATGACGATGGGAACATTCAGTAAAACTTTTGCTTCACTTGGCGGATTTGTAACGGGCGAAAGTAAGGTTATAAATTATATTAAACATCATTCACTTGCTTTGATCTTCAGTGCAAGTCCAACACCTGCCTCTGTTGCCGCTGCTTTAGCTGCACTCGAGATTTTGGAACAAGAACCTGAAAGAATTGACAGGCTGCAAGCCAACTCAAAGAAGATCCAAATCGGATTTAAGAATCTTGGTTTCACCATCATCGAAAGCACTTCGGGTATTGTACCTGTAATCATTGGCGATGATATGAAGACATTCATATTTTGGCGAAAGCTTTACGATGCAGGTGTATTCGTGAATGCATTCGTATCACCGGGAGTCCCCCCAAACATGGCGATGCTGAGGACAAGTTACATGGCTACACACGAGGATGAACATCTTGAAAAGATAATTGAGATCTTTGGTGTAATCGGCAAAGAGCTTGGAATTATCAATTGAGAAGTCGAACCATATTGAAAAAAATATTTAGATTTTAGAGAGAGTACCCAGATGGCAATTAAAATTCGGAAAGTCGAATCCAAAAAAGATTTAATGATCTTCATAAAACTCCAATGGAAATTTTATGAGAATTATCCCAACTGGGTTCCTCCACTTATAATGGATAGAATGAAACTCTTGAACAGGGATAAAAATCCTTTCTACCGGCATTCTGAGATTGAAATGTTTCTTGCAAAAAAGAATGGGGAATTAGTCGGAAGGATAGCTGCAATCAAGAATGATATTCATAATCAAGTGCATAATGATAAAGTTGGCTTTTTTGGTTTTTTTGAAGCTATCGATGATCAGGAAGTTGCCGATGCTCTTTTTAAGACTGCAGGCGAATGGCTCAAGTCCAAAGGATTGACCGAAATGCGAGGTCCGGCAAATCCATCGAGCAATGATGAATATGGACTTCTCATCGAAGGATTCAATTATCCTCCTGTGATGTTAATGACTTATAATCCTGAATATTATATCAAACTATGTGAAGGATATGGACTAAAAAAAGCAAAAGACCTTTTTGCTTATAAGCTTGATTACAATAAAGTTTCAAATATTAACAAGATTGAACGTGTACAGGAAATTGCGAAGAAGAGATACAATTTGAAGATCTCACATCTGAACATGAAAAATTTTGATGAAGAACTCAGAAAAGTAAAATATGTTTACAATAAAGCATGGGCTCTTAACTGGGGATTCCTACCTATGACCGACCCGGAGATCGACGCAATGGCGAAAGATTTAAAAATGCTGGTCGTTCCCGAGCTTGTACTCTTCGGAGAGATAAATGGACAAGTTGTCGGGTTTTCATTAACGATGCCTGATTACAATCAAATCTTCAAGAAAATGAATGGTCATCTTTTTCCTTTTGGATTTATAAAATTATTGACCCAAAGAAAAAAAATCACATTGGCAAGAGTATTAACTTTAGGAGTTATTCCGGAATATCAAAAGCGTGGCTTGGATGCTGTCTTTTATTACGAGATCGTTCATCGTGCACACAAATTAGGAATGGATTTAGGTGAAGCAGGCTGGATTCTGGAAGACAACGAAATGATGAACCGCGGTGCGTTAATGATGGAAGGTGAGTTGTACAAAAAATACAGGCTCTATGAAATTCCTTTGTAAGCTTTCAGCTTATACTTTATTTTTCATTTCAATATTTAGTTTTAATGATGTTTACGCACAAAACCTTCACGAGACTGAAGGATTTGCATCTTATTATGCCGATGATTTTCATGGAAAACGTACGGCTAATGGTGAGATTTATGACATGCACAAATTGACTGCCGCTCATCCGTATCTTCCTTTTAATACTTGGATTAAGGTTACAAATGTTGCGAATAATAAAACTGTAACTGTACGAATAAATGATCGAGGACCATTTGCAAGAAATAGAATAATCGATATGTCGCTCGCAGCAGCACGAATTTTAGGTATGCTGGGACCCGGTTCCATATACGTTCGGCTTGAAATGGTAAATCCACCTATTGAAACAAGCGAAGATAAATCTTCTGTATCTGTTCCTGAATTAGAATCTAATGAGATATATCTTCGTTTCAGATCCAAGCCTGTCGAGAGGACATCAGGCGGCACTATATCGGATTATGGACTTTATAATTCAAACATGGAAAAAGTAAATTCAAAAGGATTTGTAGTTCAATTAGCAAGTTATTCCGAATTGAGAAGTGCTAAACTCTACTTAGATCAGATTGACGACATTAGTTCCAACGAATTGTTTATTCAATATTCTGATAACGGAAAATATAGGATTGTTGTCGGAATTTTCAAAAATCGAGATGACGCTGAGAAGAAAAAGAATCAAATACAAAATCATCATCCGGGATGTTTTGTATTGACTCTCCGATAAGCCCCACCGAGTTTTCCTTCGATATAAATCGGATCACTACACTCATTTCAGAATAAGTAAGTTTTCTCGATACTCCCGACAAGGGTTAATAATAGCTTGTCGGGAACTCGAAAACCGAGATTGAATTACACGGTTCTCGCCCGCCTGCCTCTGCAAGCTCAACCTGGCGGGCAGGTCGGGATAAACGGGATCTTCGACTTACCAAGAGAAGGAGTGAACTTTAAGTCCCTCTCTTGCAAGAGAGAGCTTGTCCCGACTTGTCGGGAGATTTAGGGTGAGTTATGTTTCTAAAAACAGACCCGCCACAAGATAGCTATAGTATTGTGAACAATATTTTTGTTTTTTATGTCAAAATATTTTAGGAGGTTTTTACCATTTTCCATATTCCATCAAACATCTTCCATTGCGGCTTGCCGCACTATGTAGTGGCAGGGTTTTCTATCAGTGGCAATTAAATCCTCAAAAATGATCGTACAAGAAGTTTCAGTAGTCGTCTATTCTACAAGTCCAACATGATTCCTTTTTACACCCCATTAATTTGTAATTATCTCTCATGTATCTTACTGAAACTCATTAGAATTTCTTTCATCGTTTTTTCATTCCGAATCAGATCATCAGCCACGCAGAACGTAAATGCTACCAAAGGTCTCATCGGATCGCTGACAACAGAGATAAAAAAGTAAAGCTGCTCATCAAATTCAACAGCGTATCCGGATCCTTCAGAAACCAAAGCAATAAAATTATTCACTTTGATCTCTTCGTTCTTGATGAAGAGGTCGAAAGTTTCGAATGGAATTTTCTTCTTAATTTCCATTGCAAATTCTTCGACTTGCAATCCTGCAGAAGGACGGAACAGAAGAAATCCGATCAAGTTTTCATTACTCACGGCGAAGACTTCATCTTGTTTAAGATCAACATCCCAATTTGACGGAAGTGAAAAGACAATATTTAAATAATCAGCTGAATAAACCTGCCAGTCGTCTTGAGAGACGGCAGTGTTTAAGAAAAATGTAATTACTATTAGAAAAGATATTGCGAAATGGTTACTTTTTTTTGTGTTCTTCATAAGCAGAAATGTGAGCAGGATCTATTTTTTTTAGAGTTTCGAAAATGTTCTTGTCGCGGTAATTTGAAAGGACTTCACAGAATTCGAGATATTTTGTATCAAAAAATACTCTCAAAAACATACTTCTTGAAAATACTTTTGCCCTGAGTTCTTCAATTGTTTTGATAAACTGAACAAGCTTTGATGCTGGGGCTTTAGGATTTTCTGACTGCAAGTCTAAACCATTATAGTGATATTCGAAATAGCTTTTTCGAAAATCCTGATATTTTTCATTCAAAATCTCAGAGACGAAATCCGATCTGGAAAAAGTGGCTTCCCCTTTTTGCCATCCACCCGAAAAGCTCGAAGAAGCACCTTGATTTGCGATAGATAGTGCTTTACTAAAATATGCTGTCCCGCCCGCTTGTTCGTAAGAGTCAAAATCCAAACCAAGTGCGATGTACACATAATATTCAAGAAAACTTGTGAGAGGATCGAACATGTTTGGATTAAAGTAGAGGGTTTGATTCCTATCGTAAATGAAATCCCAATTGGTATCCATATGTTTGAGCATTAAAGAAACTTTTTGTGTACCATAAATGGGGCGCTGGCTCGTAATTACAACCTGAGCACTGTAACGATTTGATGAGCTTGCAGATCGAAATAGAATCGACATCGTCAAAGGAATTTTCGGACCTGTCCAATTCACATCTGTCCAGCGGTTTTTATTCACATAATCTTCTATTAGATTCTTGAAAGATGTAAGATACTCACGATACTGAACCGCCAAAGGTTCGACATTAACGTTCACAGACAATTGTATTTCTTGGGCAGAAGTGTTTACGGCAAATGAAGTGAGAAATAAAAAGATGGTCAGTATTTTTATTGGATTGAAGGATTGTGTCATTCTGAATCCGCCATCGGCGGATGAAGAATCTTTTATATTTGTTGTGAGATTCTTCTCCCGACAAGTCGGGATCAGCATGAAATCATTTCCTGAGTTTGCAAATGGTGATAACTTGCTATAAAATTTGTTCATGATGTTAATTCAAACTTCTTGATTTAATATATCATTTTGAATATTATGCTTCAACTTTAACCATAGGATCGATGTGAAAATAGTTTCAAAATCTCTAACGTATGTCATAATTCTAAGTTCCATATTAATATTTATCAGCGATTTGACTGCACAAATTCAACCTGGGGCAAGGCAAAACGGCTTAGCAAATTCTTTTGTGTCGATTGCTGATGACCATTGGAGTCCATTTTATAATTCTGCCGGAATAGCTCAATTAAATTCGAGAGGGATTGGTGTGTTCTACGCTCCTTCTCCATTTGGAATGAATGAATTTGCAACCGGTGCGATTTCCTACCACGAACCTTTTTCTTTTGGAAATATCGGAGTGACTGCTCAGACTTATGGTTTTGAATTGTACCGGGAGAATTCTTTTTCAATTACGTATGCAAATAATTTCTTACAGAATTTCTATGCGGGAATTCGGGTGAAGTATAATTCTCTTTCTATTCAAAACTATGGCAATGACAGTAATTTTGGAATTGATCTCGGATTTCTTGCGCATCTAAGTGATGTGCTTAAAGTTGGTTTCTCTGCAGTGAATTTAAACCGCCCAACCTGGGGAGAGACAAAAGATAAGCTGCCGCAGATCTTTCGTGGTGGATTTTCCTATCTCCCGCTAAAGAATGTCTTACTCGGTTTTGAAATAGAGAAGGATGTTCGCTATCCATTCAATTTGAAATTCGGACTTGAATATAATCTGTTAGAAATGTTTGCACTGCGATTTGGTTATAATAATTCTCCTTCGAAATTTGCCGGTGGATTTGGTGTGAGCTACTCCATGTTCCAAATCAATTATGCAGTTTCATCACATTTGGATCTTGGCTTAACACATCTTTTCGGAATTGATCTTAAGTTTTAATGAGTATCTTGATATACTACCAACCTGCCCGCTAGGTTGAGATTGCAGAGGCAGGCGGGTCTGCCTGCAGCATGCATGGTTAATTCGTTGAGTTATTAATTATCAGTAACTCACCCTAAATCTCCCGACAAGTCGGGACAAGCTCTCTCTTAAAAAGTG
>JAHJVF010000260.1 GCA_018828505.1 Bacteroidota bacterium
AAGATTGTTAATAAATTCTCTGATCAAGTCCCAGCTAAAACCTTTACGAAAAAGATGATTTACAAGTTTTTGTTTTTCGGCAGGATTAAGTTTTTCTGGAAGGTGTCTTAAGTATTTTGCAGCAGCCAATTCCAAGTTTTTTTTCTCGTTATCGGGATCGTTTAATAATTCCTTCGTTACTTCTTTAATAATTGAATCGCTAATGCCCTTTCTACTTAACTCGATTTTAATTCTGTTTATTCCAAAGTGTTTTCTTTTAGATAATTCGGTTGCATAATCATGAGTAAATTTCTCATCATCAAGCAATCCGACGTCGAAAAGATATTCAACGGTTTTAGTGATAATATCTTTACTTAGGTTTTTTCTAGATAATTTTTGTTTGATCTCAAATGAAGAATGATTTCGGATTGCGAGGTATCGTAAAGCTATTTGTTTTGAATTTTGTAATTGATCGTAGAAATTCAACTCATTTAAAAATTCTTCAGTAATCGTTTGATTTATGTAAAGTGGATATTTATTAAATGTTTCTTTGGAAAGGAGTAAAGTCTCAGATTGAAAAAAGGAAATCTTAACCCGATTTCCCTTTTTCTCAATCTTTGATATTTCAGTCATTTATGAGCCTACTCTAACCCGCCCGCCTCTCCGTCCACAGCGTAGCGGGCAGGAAAGGTCGTTATACAGATTTTCTCCGTCATCCGTCAGCTGACGGAGACGGATTAGATTTTGGATGATATTTGAGTTACTCATTCCCGCCACTAAATAGCGTTGTCGTGGCAGGCATCGATTAAATCTTTTTAGACCTGCCAGCCATATTCAGCTACAACCTGCCCGCCATGTTCAGCTACGAGAGGCAGGCTGGTTCGTCTCATTTATTTTTATCTGACTTGGCTTTTTTTGCCGGCTCTTCTTCTTTCAAGTCTTCTTTTTTCCATAGTCCAAGTTTTTCACGGACTTTCTTATCTAGCAGTGCCAAAAGTTTTGGATCTTCAAGAAGCTTTGATTTGAATTGCTCACGTCCCTGGAAACGATCCCCTTCGAATGTGAACCATGCCCCGCTTTTTTGTACTAGCTCATGATCGGATGCAAGATCGATCAATTCTCCGGCTTTTGAGATGCCTTCATTAAAGAGAACATCGAATTCAACTTCCTTAAATGGAGGAGCTACTTTACTTTTAACAACTTTCACTTTAACTCTATTACCGATTACATCCGTACCATCTTTGATAGCACCAATTCTTCTGATATCCATCCTGACCGAAGCGTAGAATTTCAAGGCGTTACCTCCGGTTGTAGTTTCGGGATTCCCGAATACAATCCCAATTTTACTACGCAATTGATTGGTGAAAATTACGCATGTATTTGATTTTGATATTGCTCCGGTAATTTTTCTCAAAGCTTGCGACATTAATCGTGCCTGCACAGCCATGTGTGGATCGCCCATATCACCTTCTATCTCTGAACGTGGAACGAGTGCCGCAACTGAATCGATCGCGATCACATCCATAGCATTGCTGCGAACGAGAGAATCAACTATTTCGAGCCCTTGTTCGCCAAAATCGGGTTGTGATAGAATTAAATTGTTCGTATCAACACCTAATTTTTTTGCATAATTAATATCGAAGGCATGTTCCGCATCAATGATAGCAGCCAGCCCATTATTTTTTTGTGCTTCTGCAATTATGTGCAAACATATCGTTGTTTTACCGGAGGATTCCGGTCCATAAATCTCAACGATCCTTCCGCGTGGAACTCCTCCGACACCAAGTGCATAATCTAATGAAATAGAACCGGTTGAAATTACATCGATTGCAGGTAAAGCTGAATCACCCAATCGCATGATCGAACCCTTACCATAATTTTTTTCAATTAATGCAATTGTGTCGTTAAGTGATCTTAATTTTTCGTCTCTATCGTCTGCCATTTAGTTCTCCCTAAGATTAAATTTTGTATGAATATAATACTTTGAACCGAATCTATCCAATTCACTTTTCATTAATTCCACCGATCCGATCGAATCAGTAAATGAAGTAAATTTTATGTTATTAAATTTAGAAATAAAATCGTTTGAAACTTGTCCTTTTACTCTTCCAAGAGTAACATGCGGATGAAATTTTCTTTCCTCCAAGTCAATTCCAGATCCCCTGGCAATTGATGTCAATGCATCTCCTATCATTTCGATAATTTCATTTTTCTTGATACCGATCCAAATAACTCTCGGACTTTTCAGATTCGGGAAGACACCTACCTGGTTGAATGAAATCTCGGTCCTTTCAATTTGAGATAAGTTTGGTTGAGCAGTCTCACAAATTTTCGGAATGATTGATTCATGAACATCTCCAAGAAAAACTGTTGTGATGTGAAGTTTCTCAAATTGCTCCCATTTTATCGGCTCTGAAAAATTTTTCAATTCTTCGATGATTTCGAAAATTCTTCTGCGACAATCTTCTGAAAGATTTATTGCAAAAAACATTCTATGTTTCATCAGCGATTCCCAATAACATTCTTCGTATCAGCTCCAGTGCCGCTTGAGAAGTCCTTTCTTTATTTCTTAGCCGATTCTCTGCGAATCTGTATCTAACAACTTTTTCTTTATCATCGTCTACATAACCGATATAAACAAGTCCAATAGGTTTGGTTTCGGTTGCTCCAGTTGGTCCCATTATACCTGTTGTCGAGACGCCAATGTTTGCGGACGAAATATTTCTCACCCCTCGAGCCATTTCTATCGCAACCTGCTCACTGACTGAACCATACTTGATTATACTATCAACATTGACTCCGAGCGTTTTTATTTTAGAATCATTAGAATATGAAATCACTCCTTGAAGAAAGTATTTAGTACTGCCTGAGATATTCGTTATACGATCTGTAATAATTCCACCTGTGCACGATTCAGCAACTGCGATTGTTAATTTTCTTTGCAGTAATATTTTGCCGACAACTTCTTCTAATAAAAGCTCCTCATTAGAGTAAATATATTTACCTACTAATTCGGTGATTTGCTTTTCTACATTGTCTAATTCTTCATCAATTTCCTCAATAGTGCTTCCACGATGTGAGATTCGCATTTTTACACCGAACTGACTTGGAAGAAATGCAAGTTTACAATTGCCCAGCCACGAATTTATATCATCCAATAATTCAAATAGACCGGACTCTGGAATACCTGTTGTATATAAAAGTCTTTGCCGATAGAATATTTCATTCTCTTCAGCATTCTTCTTCATTTTTGGAATTATATAATTTTCCATCATACTTTTCATTTCAGAAGGGACACCTGGCATGACGAAATAAGTTTTTCCTTTATGACTTATATCATAACCTGGAGCCGTACCGACAAAGTTTTCTATTACAGTGGCATTCTTGGGAACATAAGCCTGCTGACGATTTACTTCGGGCATTTTTCTTTCGCGTTTTTGAAAACGCTCCTCAATTCGCTTCAATACAGATTCATTGAACACGAATTCGGTTTTAAAATATTCTACAATTGAATCGCGTGTGATATCATCGTGAGTTGGACCTAAGCCGCCAGTTATAAAAATAAATTCTGAATCTTCAGATGCCGATCTCAGCGATTCATGGATTGATAGTTTTTCATCCCCGATTACAAAACTTTTGATCACCTCAAATCCGAGAGCAGTGAGCTTCTCACCGATGTAAGCAGCGTTCGTATTTAACGTTTGACCAATTAAAATTTCATCTCCGATCGAAATGATTGATACACGATTCATAAACCTAATATATCCGGAAATATTATAACTATTAATTGAATAAATACAACAGTATAAAATCCAGCTATGATATCATCCATCATTATCCCATAGCCCCCATTTAATTTTTGGCTTGAATTAGCGGGATATGGTTTTACGATATCAAATAATCTAAAGAGAAAAAAACTCAACGCAGAGAGAATCAAAGTTTTAGGAATAAACAAAAGCGATATCCACATCCCAACAACTTCATCAATTACAACTTGCGGTGGATCGTTACCATATTCTTTCTCCGCGATAGTACCAGACCAGAATCCCAGAATTGAAAAGAATATTATCATTGTGACCATAATTTCGATTCTCTCGAAACCTGGTATAAACCAATAAATTACGAGTGCAACAAATGAAGCAACTGTTCCCGATGCAAATGGAAAATGTCCGACATAAAAAAAAGTCGAGAGAATGATTGCAATTTTTGTAGTGAAAGATTTTTGTGGTTGCATAGTCCTAACTTCTTAACATTTTTTCAATAGTGTATCGATTACGATAGATATAACTTATGCCGGTGTAAAAAGTTATAAATGTAATTACGAGCATAGTATAGTAAATGAAATGTGGGTTCAATAATATCTCAAATATTGAATTTGGAATAAAATCCAGAAAAGAGACATCTTTTCCAATGTATAAGATCAACAAATAATATAAAAAAACCATTTGAGTAAATGTTTTTACTTTCGCAAGGTAAGATGTACTAAACACCTGATTCTTATACTGTGCATAAATTCTTAAGATTGTTATCATCAAATCACGCACAACAATTATAATAACCATCCATAATTCAAGAACTCCGACAAAAATAAATACAATGAATCCGGTGGAAGTCAAAATCTTATCCGCTAAAGGATCCAAGAATTTTCCGAGATTCGACATGTAATTGAATTTCCTTGCAAGCCAGCCATCATACCAGTCAGTTAAAGCAGCAATAACAAAAACAACGAGCGATAATTGATGAAGTCTCAAATCATTTGAAAGAAAAAACCAGGCAAATATCGGTGTTAATATTATCCGTAAAATTGTGAGCTGGTTTGGAATTGTCATAGATTGAAATTAATCTAAATCAATTTATCGTTTTATGCAATAATTAGAATAGTTAAACAAAATCCTGAGAGCATTGATTTCAAGATTAAGTGGTTAGCAGTCAAATTCATCTCAAAATGGGAAGAATATTTTTAGGGTCTAACATTTCAAATTCTGACATTTTTGGGCAGAGTATTATTCTTGAATTTGAATATCGAATATTGACCAAGGAATAATGAATGATGAAGTTTTTTCCCTTCTAAATTCGATATTCCTTGTTCGTTATTCCCGCCACAAGATAGCTCTGTATTGGCAGGCATTATTCCTTTTTTGGTTCTGGCTCTGCCAGGTTAGGTGGTTAGAAGCGTTAATATTTCCAGATATTTTTCACTCGTCGTTTTAATTACATCCTCAGGCAACCGAGGAGCTGGCGGCTGCTTTTTAAAATTAATACTGATCAAATAATTGCGCAGAAACTGCTTATCTAAACTATCCTGGCTCCTCCCAACTTCATATAAACTTTTTAACCAAAATCTTGAGGAATCGGGAGTTAAGACTTCATCAGCTAAGATAATTTCACCATCGCACAAACCGAATTCAAGTTTTGTATCCGCGATGATAATCCCTTTTTGCGAAGCAACCTCGACAGCACGTTCATAAATTTGCAATGTTTTCTTTTTAAGAAGCTCAGAATATTCTTTTCCGATAATATCGTTCATTTTTTCAAACGAAATATTCAGATCGTGCTCACCAATTTCTGCTTTTGTTGAAGGAGTAAAAATTGTCCCCGGTAGTTTTTGAGATTCGAGCAAACCCGGGGGCAACTCAATTCCACAAATAGTTTTGTTCTCTTTGTACTCGTTCCAGCCAGAACCTGATAGATACCCTCGCGCAATGCACTCAATCGGGAATATCTTTACCTTCTTAACAAGTATTGATCGTCCCTCGAGTTCATTTTTATACTGGTTACAAACTTCCGGAAATTCATCCACATTGGATGTTATCAAATGGTTGCTGCAAATCTCTGAGAGAACATTAAACCAAAAAAGTGAAAGCTGCGTAAGAACATAACCCTTGTATGGAGTTCCTTCACTGAAGACTACGTCGAACGCTGAAATTCGATCTGTTGCAACAAATAAGAACGAATCACCCAAATCATATATATCACGCACTTTTCCGCGATGAGCTAAACTTAGTTTATCGAAATTTGTGTGAGTGATTACTTGCATAATTTCATCTGGCACAAGTCAAGTTTCTTCCACCATCAATCGATACAGTATTACCTGTGATCCAGCCAGCTTCCTCTGAAGAAAGAAAATAGATCAAGTCAGCAATTTCTTCCGGCTCACCAACCCGACCAATGGGATGAGTTGTTTTGCTTTTCTCAAGAAAAGCTTGATAAGAATCCTCATCCATTCCCGAAGATTTGTGAATATTCGTAATTACAACACCAGGATTTACCGCATTCACACGAATTCCTTTTGGAGCAATTTCAAGTGAAGCACACCGCGTCAATTGATCTACAGCGGCTTTACTTACACAATAAGCTAACACATTCGGGAAACTTCTTAAACCGGTAACACTTGAGACGTTGACGATATTCCCTTTCCTTTTTTCGAGAAATGGAATTGCTAAATTCATCACATGAAAAACTGAATTAAGATTTATTTCCATCGTTTCATTCCAGGAATCAAGAGTTGTGTCTTCAATTGTTCCACTTCTTAAAATACCTGCCGCATTTACAACAACATCAAGTTCATATTCTCTTTTTTTAATTTCTTGGAATAATTTTTCACGATCTGCTGCATTTGAGAGATCATAATTAAATGTCTCAACTGATTTTGCAAATTGACTTTTAATCTCATCAAGTTTTTTTTGATTTCTTCCTACAGCAAGAACAAAGGAGTTATTATCCGAAGGATCCTTCGGAGAAATAAATTTTTTTAATGTGGCGAGACCGATTCCGCTTGTTGCACCTGTGATAAGAATATTTTTCATAGCCGTTAGTATTTGTTACAAAAAAGCCCGATTAGATCGGGCTGACTGGTGGGCAGAGACGGGATTGAACCGCCGACACATGGATTTTCAGTCCATTGCTCTACCAGCTGAGCTATCTGCCCGTACTTTCAAAATTTGCGGTACAAACTTAATATTTTTTTTTTGAAATAGGAAACTGATTCGTTTAAAAAAATGCCTCACTTTTTTAAGTGAGGAGGAGGAAAATTGAAGTGGGTTAGGGCTATTATGGGGCAAATAAAGGTGGGTATTTCCTCCCCCCCTCTTATTAATTGGGGTAACACTTGCAATATAAACCATCGAATTATTAATGGCAACAAATTTTTTCAAAAAAATATTTTTAAATTCCCGAAATTTATTTTTGTATCCACAAACCACGTTTTATATTAACATTATTTCAAATAATTAACAATAGGTTAATGCAGTGCAAGTAAAAAAATTTAAAGATCTAATTAATTCGGTTATTGATGATCACGCTCAATATCAATCTACGTATAAAAGTTTTACTCCCTCAAAATTCTTGATTACGAATTCTCACTCCGAAAGGGCCTTGAAATTACTTACAAAACGATTGAAGGATACCTATCCATTTTTTCATCCGCACTATGCAGGACAGATGTTAAAACCTCCTGCTCAAATTGCTTCACTTGCCTATTTCTCTGTAATGTTAATGAATCCAAATAATCATGCACTGGATGGTGGTCCTTCAACTAGTGAATTAGAAAAAGAAGCAGTTGATGAAATTGCTAAAATGATCGGTTACAAAAATTACTTAGGACATTTAACTTCAAGCGGCACACTTGCAAACCTGGAAGGACTTTGGATTTCGAGGATGGTTAGCCCTAAATCGAATTTCGCAATTTGTGAGAATGCACATTACACTCATACAAGATTATCTCAAGTATTGGGATTTAAATATGAAATTGTACAGATGAATGATCGTGGACAAATGGATATTGATCATCTATCCAAACTTGTAAAAGCGAAAAAAGTTGGAAATGTTGTCGTAACACTTGGGACGACCGGATTTGGTTCACTTGATCCTCTTCACATGATAATCGAGCTAAAGAAAAAATATAAACTAAGAGTGCATGTTGATGCTGCTTATGGGGGCTTTTTCAAAATATTACAGAATGAAAAATCTAAATTAATAGATCATAGACCATTTGAATTGCTTCATCTTGCTGACAGTGTTGCGATTGATCCACATAAGCACGGTTTGCAGCCATATGGATGCGGTTGTATTCTTTTTAATGATACATCTGTCGGAAAATTTTACAAACACGATTCTCCATACACATATTTCACCTCCAAGGACTTGCATTTGGGAGAAGTTAGTCTCGAGTGTTCACGTGCAGGTGCTTCTGCTGCAGCTTTGTGGGCTACTTTGAAAGTTTTTCCTCTTAATTCCAAAAAGGGATTATATAAAATTTTGAGCAGTACACGCAAAGCAGCACTTCGATTTCAGCAGTTAGCAGAAAAAAATGAAAAGATAAAATTAGTCCTTTCACCAGAATTAGATATTGTGAATTATTTTCCAAATGAAACATCAACTGCTAAAATTAGTACAGAGAGCGAACGAATTTTTAACACGTTAATGAATAGAAAATCTAAGCCGATCTATTTGAGCAAATATCGTGTGAACTCAGATTACCTTTTAAAACTTCATCCGAACATTCGCAAGAATTCGGAAGAAACGATCATTCTACGGTCAACTCTAATGAAACCTGAGCATGAGCAATACGTAGATGAGATTTTTGAGGAAATTGTTGAATTAGTTCGATAACATTCGGAGTGTACAGTTGCTGTCAATGAAGGGCATCTAAAAACTCAAATGCTCATGGAAAAATTGCCACTAAGGCACGAGGACGCCGAGTAGGTCGAGGGGAGTTTCACCCCTCAACCTCTCACAGAACCGTACGTGACAGTCTCCCGTCATACGGCTCGTGTTATTCAATAATAGTTTTAACAATAACCTATCTGCCAATGATAAAATAGTTTTGGG
>JAHJVF010000261.1 GCA_018828505.1 Bacteroidota bacterium
ACCTGTGTGCCGAAACTTACCTGCCACAAAATAGCTATGTATTGGCAGGGTTGAACTTTATCACTTCGGTGTGCAGGCACAAAGAACTTTTCCGAAGGATCCTTTGGATTGGACAGCCTCGTTGGGGTGAGTTTTTTATTCAAATAATATATAATAATTTTTGTGAACACTTTTATAAAATTATTTTTCTAAATCTGAAAATTTATGAATCGTTTTAATTTTAAAATCATTATTAAATGAATTATCTTTTTATAGGGTCAATTAATTACCACTTGAGTATATTAATTTCGTCTAAATTAACTGTTAGTTTATTTCGAAAGATGGCGATAATAATTGCAAGTCCAACAGCAGCTTCTGCAGCAGCTACAGCCATTACAAAAAATACAAATACCTGCCCGGCACTATCTCCGAGATAAGATGAGAATGTTACAAATGTCAGGTTGACAGAGTTCAGCATCAATTCAATGGACATAAATACAATGATGGCATTTTTTCTTGTGATCACACCTACAACACCGATGCAAAACATTAACGCACTAACAATTAAATAAAATTCTATTCCAATCATTCAAAATTCCTTTTCGCTAAAACAACAGCACCGATTATCGCAGCAATCAAAAGCATAGATGTTATTTCAAACGGGATCAAGTAGGTCGTAAATAATTTCATACCGATACTTTCGACCTTGCCAGCTTCTACTGAGTTATTTGATTGTGGAATGTTAATAACTGAATTACCTTTTACAAGTATAATATATGCAAGCTGAAGGAAAATGACTCCGCCAACTGAAATTGCTGTAATCCTCTTCAAGTTGAACTTATCTGTTAAAGCTTCTTCATCGCCAAGATTTAATAACATAATAACAAATACGAACAAGACCATTATTGCACCGGCATAAACAAGAATTTGGAGCACAGCGATAAACTGAGCATTAAGAATCAGATATAATCCGGCAAGAGCAAAGAAATTTATAATTAGAAAAATTGCTGAGATAACAGGATTTGCTCGCGTGATCATAATTACTGCTGAAGCCACAGCTATCACAGCAAAAAATATGAAAAGAAATATTTCTAACATCTAATTTTATTTAATCGTTTATAATCTGTTTGTTTTTGGGAAAAAAGTATAATAAGACTAACCAAAGATATTTGAAATTTTTACTTTATTGTTTAATTCAAATAATGTGGCTGAAGCCTTCTACTTTTATCAAATCCTTGTTGATTATCACTTACAGTTCACTTCAGTGAACTGACTACAAAACCTACAACTACCAAGCGGCTTTAGCCTCATTAGAGTAGTAATATGTGGCTAAAGCCAATTGTTTTTTGTTCTCTTTGCTTTTTCCGTCAGATAAATCTGACGGTAAGTGGTCAAATAAATTTTTTATCCTTTCTTTGGCTAAAGCAAATTGTTTTTTATTCTCTTTCTTCTTTCTATCATATAGAGATTCTCTCTTAGAGATTTTATCTATGAATGACCGAATAAAAAATCTATTAACCTCATACATAAAACTTAATTCCGCATTCGCAACTCCACATTCCGCAATTCCCTTAAGGTGTATTTCGATAAATCATTCGTGGAAAAGGAATTGTTTCGCGGATGTGATCGAGCTTGCAAATCCAAGCTACAGTTCTTTCAACACCAAGTCCAAAACCGGCATGAGGAACACTTCCATATCTTCGTAGATCAATATACCATTCAAAAGCTTCTTGCGGCAGATTGTGTTCCTTAATTCTTTCGAGCAGTAAATCGAGATTATCTTCTCTCTGGCTTCCACCAATAATTTCACCGTAACCTTCAGGCGCAAGCATATCGACGGCAAGGGCGTAGCGCGAATCATTAGGATCGCGTTTCATGTAAAATGCTTTGACCTGAGCAGGATAATGATGAATCATAACGGGTTTATCAAATTGCTCGGCTAAAACCGTTTCATCCGTGCCACCGAGGTCATTTCCCCACTCGAAATCAATCCCTTTCTTTTTTAAAATCTCAATAGCTTCTTCGTAGTGAATTCGCGGGAAAGGTCTTTTCACATTCTCAAGTTTTGTTGTGTCACGCTCAAGAAATTTCAATTCTTGGGCTCTGTTTTTCAAAACGGTCTGCACGATGTGTTCAACGAATTCTTCAGCAAGATCCATGTCCTCATTCAAATCAAAAAATGCCATTTCTGGCTCAACCATCCAAAATTCTGTAAGATGCCTGCGTGTTTTCGATTTTTCCGCACGAAAAGTTGGTCCAAAAGTATAAACTCTTCCTAATGCTAATGCAGAAGCTTCTGCATACAATTGTCCGGATTGAGTCAAATATGCTTTACCTAAATCAAAATATTCTGTCTCGAACAATGTCGAAGTTCCTTCACACGCTGCAGGGGTTAAAATCGGTGAATCGACAAGAATAAATCCTTTATCATCAAAGAAATTTCTGATTGATTTAATGATCTCATGACGAACCCGAAGAATTGCATGCTGACGGCTTGAGCGAAGCCAAAGGTGTCTTCGATCCATTAAAAATTCAACGCCATGTTCTTTAGGTGTGATAGGATATTCTTCAGCAATCGAGATCACTTGAAGATCTTTTAATTCAATTTCAAAACCACCCGGTGCGCGATCTTCTTTCCTAACTTTTCCGGTTATTTTGATTGACGATTCCTGAGTTAGCTTATCAAATAAATTAAAAGTTTCTTCTGGAAGATTGGATTTCACAAGAACACATTGGCAGAGCCCACTCCCATCCCGAAGGACAATAAAACGGATTTTGCCGCTCGATCTTTTATTATAAATCCAACCATTAAGTTCGACATCGGAGTCAACGTGGCGGGCTAAACCTTCAATATAAACTTTGGGCATAAATACTCAGTTGTCAGCAAAAAATTTTAACAAAATTAGGAAATGAAGGTAAGAATTCAAAATAAGAATCAACTTTCTTTAAGGTACCAAATTTTTGTGAAGTACAATTTCATCTTTGTAATCGGCGATAATCTGTAGCTGATTTTTATTGACGACCCAAGCACACAGTATCGGGTAGAATAGATTTGATTATAATATTTTCGTACAACTTCAACAGTTTAATTTAATCCAGAAAATCCATCCAGCCCGCCTCAACCATAACGGGAAGGCGGGCGGGTAAGAGCAATTAGTTTCTATTAAACTTATTAAGAATAACCTGCCTGGTAGAATAGAACACTCTATAAAGGTTTTACAATTCCCTAATGAATTTTTAGGGTTTAAGACTTCTTCTTGACTTCTTTTTTCAGAGAAGTTACTTCGGATTGTAATAACCATGTTTATAATTTTTGGTTCTACCGTTAATTGTATGAAATGCGAATGCATCCCTTTCACAGAGTGACCACTTCGTGGCGGGAAAAGTTTAATTACAAAACCTTATCTATGTTCCTCTTGTGGTGAGTTAATTTGCTACCTACGAAGTCCGCCTTGGCGGATCGAACCACTAACCTTAGTACATATATTCTTAAATACGATGGCATATTAATGCTCAAAGACAAAAAATGGAAAATACTTTTATTAAATGGGATAACCTTAGTAACTTTTAACCCCTACTCTGTTAACCTTACTACCTTATAATAAGGTAATAAGGTTAAAGTAATAGCGGTAAGTCCCGACTTGTCGGGATTACTAAGGTTATCATGAACAAGTTTTTTAAAGTAATAATGCGTCATAGTATTTATG
>JAHJVF010000262.1 GCA_018828505.1 Bacteroidota bacterium
ATGGAAGGTTTATTACCGGTCATTATCCAGTTAATTAGTGGAGCAGTTGGAGGTAATCTTGCTGGTTCATTAATGAAGAAGCAATCTTTAGGCACTCTCGGCAATTCAATTGCTGGCATTGTGGGTGGTGGGCTTGGCGGTCAGCTGCTCGGCATGTTAGGCCTTGGTGTAGGCACCGGCGGGGTGGATATCAGTAGCATCATTGGAAGTATCGCTGGTGGTGGTGTTGGTGGCGGTGTATTAATGGTTATTGTTAGTTTTATTAAAAAAGCACTCAGTAAAGGAAAATAGAAAACCGACAGGATAGGTTATTTCAAATGGCCTAAAGTGGATTTTAATATTGTTCTGCTTTAGGCTTTTGATTAATCGCCGCCACTCTCAGCATTTCATCGGTTAAGTCAATCATTTTCTTGCAATTGATGAACTTCTTTTGATTCCAAAAAAGGTAAGTGCAAGATTGCAGCTAGTCAAGCTGAGGGCATTTTTGCATTTGGCTTTTATGCAGTTATTGGCTTTTTCTTCCGTGTGAGGTTTCTGGTGTAAAGTAGTTCTGTTAAACAAAAATTTTAAATACACTGCTGCTAGTTAAAGCTATTCAACGCTTCCTCTCTGCTGTTGAAAATATCAAATAATTTATCTAACTGGGTTATGATGAACCGGTCATAAACAATTGCATTAGTTACTATGACTTTTATAACACCTTTTTTTTGCATTATTTCTTTGTAAGCAAATACAATTGCACCGAGGAAAGAACTTTCAACAAATGTAACTTCCGTTAGATCAACTAAAAACAGACGCTTTGACTGCTGCAAAATCAGTTCGCTAAATAAATCTTTTAATTCGGCAGCAACCTGAATACTTGAGCGTGACTCATTGACTTTGATTATCGTAAAGCCCTCTTGATCTTGAACATCAAAATGATTTCGACTATTTTCCATTTCCAATACTCAATTAGTTATAATTAATTTAAATCTAAGAAAAAAATATTTAAACGGGAATTAGGTTTTATGATGAATTACTAAAAACGTAATATCGTCAAATTGTTCTGCTTGCCCGGTGAAAGCAGATAGGTTTTCAGGAAGTGTCTGAAATATTTTAGTCGGCTTTGATGTCTCACGCTTTAAAATGTCTTTTAACCTTTCCAGTCCAAACTGATTTGAATTCATATCGCTCGCTTCCGTCACACCATCGGTATAAATGAAGAGAGAATCGTTTTTTCCAAGTTGAAAACTTTCAACGTTATAGTTCCAATTTTCAACAATTCCCATCATTAAACCCGTTGAGCTAATCTCTTCCAACTGACCGCTCCTTCTAATGATTATTGGAGGTTCGTGTCCTGCATTGACATACTTCACTATTCCACTTTTAACATCCATAAGACCTAAGAACATTGTGATGAATTTATCTTCAGGGGTGTTAAGAGAAAGGAAACGATTGAAATTGTTGATCATATCAATAAACGGAGTATTGCTTTCGAGCGATGCACTTAAGTAAGCTTTGGCAGTTGCCATTATCAGAGAAGCCTGGCTCCCTTTTCCTGAAACATCACCGATTGTAAAAAATACTTCATCATCGGAATATTTATAATAATCGAAATAATCACCACTGACGAATTTTGCAGGCTTATAGAAACCGCGAAATGAAAAATTCCCTGTATGAAGTTCCTCAAATGGCAGAAGCTTATCCTGAATTGTAGTCGCAAGCTTAAGATCGAACTCCATTTTTTTCTTCTCGACCACTTCAGCATGAAGAAACGCTTTGTCCAAAGTAACAGCAACTAAGCGGGAAAATTCCTTTAATAGAATTTCATCCTCATGAACGAAGGATGGCTCATTCTTTTTGTTAAGGACCTGCAGTACCCCCGTAACTTTATCATCTATGATCAATGGAACGGTTAAGCATGATTTGGTTACGAAGCCAGTTTCCGAATCTACCTTTGAATAAAATCGAGAATCGTTCTGTGCATCAAGTATGTTTACAATTTCTCCGGTTTGAGCAACGAATCCAACAAGTCCGCTTCCGATGGGGACTTTAATTTTTTTTATTTGAGCTTCCGTAAGATTTGTTGCTACTTTTAAGTTGATAGTATTTGATTTTTCATCGACCAAAAAAATCGATGCAGCTTCGGCATTTAATAATCCGCAAGCTTGTTCCATCACTCGATTTAAAATCTCCTGACTGTCAAGCGATGAAGAAATTGTCTCGAATGCTAAAATGAGAGCTTCAAGATTTTTTCTGGAGAGTTCCTGTATCATTAATTAATTGAATCCGTTTTACTTTTTGAAAGCTGAACAAAAAACGTTGTACCCCGTCCGACCTCGGTTTCAAACCAGATTTTACCATTGTGCGATTCAATTATTCTTTTGCAAATGTCTAAACCTAATCCCATACCTTGCTTCTTTGTAGTGAAGAACGGTTCCCAAATGTGCTGTGCGATTTCATCAGGGATGCCGCTTCCTTGATCTGTTATTATGATCGTCTGATTATCTGCAGAAGTTTCCACTTCAATTGTAATTGTACTCTTTGGAGGAGAGGCGTGCCCGGCGTTTCTAATCAAATTGATCAAGACTTGTTTTATCTTGTCGGAATTAACATAGACTTCTGGTGGAGCAGATTTATTAAGGTTAGCATTCAAAGTGATATTATCCAAATCTTTATCGAATGAACAAAGTTCAACAACATTCTCGATTATCGAATTTAAATTATGCGATTGCTTAACATATTCTTTCTTCTTTGAGAAGTCCCGAATCTCATCAAGAATGCTCACTATGCGGTTCCTTGCTTCGAGAATAAGTCCAGTATAAGTTTTCACTTTTTCATCATCCGGATGAAGCCGTCTGATACCGCTGACTGCTGAGACTACAGTAAGTTGACTTCTAATCTCATGAGAAATACCTGACGCAAGTTGTCCGATAGTTGCAAGTTTCTCCTGACGGATGATTGTTTCCTGAGCAGCCTGCAGTTCATCGTATGCTTTTTTAAGCTCTTCTAATTGTCGATTTCTTTCTTCGATCAGTCTTGCGTTTTCAATTGCTGCCGCTGATATTGAAGCAAGTGCGAGTAGAAGCTCCTTATCGTCCTCAGAAAAATTGTCAGCTCGTTTGTTTAAAACTTGAAATACACCGATTATCTTTTTGTCAAGGTTCTGCATCGGTGCACAAAGAATATTTCTTGTTTTAAATCCAGTCTGAATGTCAATTTGCTTATTGAAATCCGGATGACTGTACGGGTCGTCGATGATCAAAATTTCACCAGTACGAGCAACGAATCCTGCAATCCCTTCATTAATTGAGAAACGGATCTCCGTTTTTTCTAATCCGATTCCGATACGAGAACTGATACTTTGCTCTTCTTCATTTACGAGAAATACAGTTGCACGCTCTGAGTTTAACAATTCATTCGTAGTTTTGACAATAAGATCGAGCAGAGTATTTAAGTCGGTCTCGGAAGTTAACCGTACGGCAACCTGCAGCAGCGCATCAAGCTGCTTGTTTTTAGCAAGTAATATTTTTGAATTATCGGTGCTCATATGATTCGTTTTGGAGAATATTTGTTATACTATGCTTTTCTTAAACATTACTTAATGTTCCAGTTTTATATATCATAATTACAAATCGAGTTGAACAATGTCAAATATTAATTTTACAGGAGTTTACCCATTTTTATTGTGTTCTCTCGATACGTCCCGATTAAAGTAAATCAATCACGCTTCGAAAATCGGGACTACTCCTGCCCGCCGAACTTAGCCTGCCCGCCTAACTAAGACCAACCCGCCTGCCTCATGTGAAACAATTAGGCGGGCAGGCGAGGCAGGCGGGACTGACGAGGCAGGCGGGCGAGAACCTCAA
>JAHJVF010000263.1 GCA_018828505.1 Bacteroidota bacterium
TTATAAATAATTTCTTCTTTAAACATGGCTTTAAGTCCTAGTTCTTTCTTACCTTCAACAATTTTAAATGCATCTGTAAACCTATTGTGATCTATTTCTAATATCTTCTTTACCTTTTCTTCATCTTCAGCAATCGTATTAAATCGAACTGGCAAGACTGTATATTCTTTCATCACCTCCTCAATTGCCATTTCATGGGCAAGCATATTATCCCTCAAACAAGAATACTTTACTATGGGGGAGTTGCTCACACAAGCGGCAAGACCATTGCAGCAGACTATATACAACTCATCAGCCCTTCCACCAATACCTAAAGGACCAAAAGAACGAGGCTGATTTGATTCAATAATACAGTATATATACTTGCCTTCTTTTTCCATAGTTTTATTACCTCTTACTCTCATCAGCGCTGGCCGCGACTAATGCGCCCTTAGCCACACTTCTCATGGGTTGGTTTGCCATTCTCACAGAGCCAACTAAAATAGGGAGCTTCAACTGGTTTAAAATCTTTTTAAACCTATTGCTAAAACCCTTGGGTAATGAGGTGCCGCCGGAGAGGATAATACTTATGGGATTGTTAATCTGCGGCATTCTTCTTGCCTTGGTAAATTCTTGTTTTATATTTTCTATGACATATTCGATTAAGTGATTGTAATAAATAGATAATGCGCTTTCAATTTTACTTAAATCCCCCTGCTTGCTTAAATCAAGAGAGGATTCTTTTATCGCTGAGACACGGCTGGATGTCTCGTCTACTGCCATAGCCACCTGCTGGTCGATCCAATCTCCTGACTTGGCGACAGAAAACTTAAAAATCGGTACAGACATAAAACTTAAACATACATTGACCATCCCACCGCCAAAGGAAAGGCCGATTCCTGTGAAATCTTCCTCAGCTAACTCAGATAATATAATGGCATGTCCTTCATTGATAGGCTTCGGAGCATACCCTAATGTCTTCAAGAATCCTTCAACCATTTTTATGTGGTAGAGGATGTTAAATTCCGCGTCCAGGGGTTCACCGGGAACAGAAAAATAGACTATCTCTCCTTTATGAGCAGGTTCGCCTATCACGCTTTTTATCAGCAGCTCTATCATAGGAAGGGCTTCTTTCTCTGAGGGGCTTATCACTCCTCTGGAGAGGGGCCGTCTTGTTTCTTTATTAAACATATTAGCAAATTCCAAGGCTTCATCGCCCACTACGTAAAGATTGTCTTCTTTGATAATATATTTTACCTTGGAGTTATCGAGGATCTTCTTAGTAAAATCAGTATGTTCTACATCAAAGAAGGCGTTTCGCTGCGACTTAAAGACAATCTCATCGCCTTGCTTATATGCGCATTTCACAAACATAGTGCCGATATCCACACCCTTGCCCTTTTGTATCTGTCCTTTGAGGGTTCCAATTCCTTTTTCGTATTCGGCCATGGTCATTTGCTCCTTCTTTTCTTCTGAATTTCTTTAAATAATCTTACTGACTTATCCATGTCATCGGATTTCTCCTTTTCCATCCGCGTTCCGATTTTATTGATATTACTTTCTAACGTCAGACTTTCGTCCTCTACGGGAAAGTCAAAGTCCGTTTTTATTTTAATGCGTTCTTCCGGCGTCTCAATTCCAGTCTCTTCTTTTATCCCGATAGCCATCGGGGCAGGAATCTTAATATCTTTTATAGTTCTCTTCAACTCGCCGCTAATTTCTCTAGCCACTTCGGAAGCGACTTCTTTAATCAGCTCTTTATCAATCCTGATACTTTCAGTCAATATTGTCTTTATTCCTGCTTTTGCTAAAGAGTAACTACCTTGCGAAAAATTTAGATAACCTTTTCTTACCAAATACCGGCATAAATATCCCATATACTCTAAAGAGAAGCCCACATCTCTTCTTATCTGGTCTTTTGTCGCCATTCGTAATCTGGCTACACAATTAATAATATCTGTTTCTGTTCCGGATAAAGCCATATTACTTTTCCCATTCCTCAGGATAAATAACAATGTTGACAAAATTAAAGACCGGCAGGGGTCCGGCGTATATAAACTTTATCCTTTCCTTATATTTTTCACTCAGATCATCCATTATGTTATCAAATTCTTTTTCCCTGCCTTTATCTACCAAAAAGGCGGCGTTCATAAACAACTCATCGACTACGGCCTTATTGAGTTTATATTCAAAGGCGATTCTTCTCAATACATCTACGATTCTTTCCGCCTCTTTCTCTTTCTTCTTTTCCAGGGCCTTCTCCACTATCTTACCTACTTCCATTTTGGCCTGAACCCCGTTAGAAAATCCTTTTCTAACGAGGTGAATATTTTTCTTATTCTTGTCGTTCTGAGTATCCTCTTTTGTTCTTTTAATTGTTTTATTCTCGTCTACAACTTCTTTGAAGATTACATCCATGTTTTTCCATATCCCCTTGACGCCAAGTTCTATCTTATGGTCCATATCTCTTAGAAGGTTCTTAAATTCTCTATATCTTCTATCTAAAAGATTCCTTATCTCATCGGCGTTTGAGGCGATAGTCCCGAACCTGACCGGAAGCACGCTGTCAAATTCCTTCATCACTTCCTCGATCACGCTTTCATGGGCAAGCATATTCTCTCGGTTAACCCCCACACCAATTGTATGTTTAGTCTGAGTAATATTGCAATTGGTGTGGGGGTTAACGACAAATTTAGTTATAGGATGACTACTCACAACCATACTTAACTCATCGTAGCCAATAGTTAAGACTTCATCGCCTCTTCCGCCAATGCCTATTGCACCAAAATTCCTTTCCTGCTTTGTGCCAATAATACAATAGATATACTTTCCTTCTTTTTCCATCGTTAACCTCGCAGCCTAACTAAAATTGCATTCCTTTCAAACTCATCTTCCTTAAAAGAACAAGAATCTTTCTGGCAATATTCACATAAAATCTTATAGGCTTCGGTTACTTCATCAAATTCTTTTTCTATGCCAGGAGTGTCTGGATTTTTATCGGGATGAAAAGAAAAGGCCAAGGCATGACGAGCTTTTTTTATTTCATCTTTGGTTATAAAATCATTTAAAAGTCCAAGTTTTCTTCTTGCCCAATCTATATTTTCAAATTTAAGCTTCTTTATCTCAAGCGTATAAAAACTATAAGGCGGAAGCGGACCAACGCATCTAAAATTTAGCTTCTCATTAAATTCAACATTTAACTCCTCTACCTTTATCTCAAAGTCTTTATGCTTGGTTTTATTGATTAAAAAGGCTGAATTCAAAACCATATTATCATCCATAAGCTCGTGGGTTTTAACATCAGGGCTTACCGTCTTTAAAGCCTCGTATATATCTTGAGCGTATTTTTCTCTTATTTTCTCCAGTGCCTTTTTAATCGTAACACCTACCATCATCTGGTCATCTACAGTTATTCCTTTAGGCTCAGCTAAGAGTCTTTCTTTTAATTCTTTAATTTCTCTTTCTTCGCCTGCTTCTTTAACAACAGAGGTAAAATCACTCCAATTAGCTACAACATCAATTTCTATTTTATCGCTTATTCTTTCAAAAATCTCTTTTATGAGGTTGTAGCCTTTACTTAAAATATCCCTGATTTCAGTTTCATCTTGAGCGAATGTCCCCAATCTCATAGGAATAATTGTAATTTGCGCATTCATAACTCTTTCGATAACTGTTTGATGGTCAATTAACAACCTTGCCAAAATATCCTTACGCATATGTGTATAATCAACCCGTTCGACTCGCTTCGCTCGCTCAGGGTTGATACTGAGCGTCCCTCGGCTTTGCTCTGGACTAGTCCTGAGTTTATCGAAGGACGAAGTCGAAGTATCAACTATTTCAGAGTCTCTTACCAAGGCTGAGATATCTTGATAAGGAATTGTATACACTACCCCATTAGATTCGCTTTCTCCTAAAAGGAGATCCTTCGGGGTAGAAAGATGAAGGCTTGTATTCGAATTCAAAATCCCGTAAATATACATTGTGAAAATTTAGCTATTTCTGTTTCGGCGGCTTTGCCCCGTTAGAGATTTTATCTCCGACGTGGCTCCCCTTATCTCTAACGGGGTTTGCCTTTTTCTTGAAAATACCGCCAATAAACTTTTTAATACTATTGATTAAACCCTTGATGAATTTTAACATATTATTTAGACTCCTTTCCTGCCTGCCGGCCGGCAGGCTTTTTTGTGTCTTTGGTATTCACCCCGCTCGCCCCGTTAGAGGATTCTTCTCCAACGGGGTAAAAAATTTTGTTATCCTTCTCGGCATCCCTGATATTTCTAACGGGGTTCATTAACCCCATCGCCTCCTCAAAGTGCTGCTTTGAAATCTTCAATTCTAAGTCTTGATTTTTTCTTGCACCGCCAACGGCGGGGGATTTTTGTTTTTCTATATATTCTCTTATCGCCAGCATTGAAGCTTTCCTACATATGAATTCGATATCCGCGCCTACTTTGCCTTCGGTCTTTCCGGCTAATTCTTTTAAATCCACGTCCTTGGTGAGCGGTTTATTTTTGCTGTGTATCTTAAATATCTCCTCTCGCGTCTTCTCGTCGGGTTTCGGAAGCTCAAATAAAATATCGAACCTGCCGCTGCGCAACATAGCAGGGTCAACCAGATCGAGCCTATTGGTAGCTGCTAGAACTACAACCCCCTTTAATTCCTCGATTCCATCCATCTCCGTCAAAAATTGGCTTATCACACGTTCTGTTACATGGGAATCCGTAGAGCTCGAGCCGCGCCTAGGCACAATACTATCTATCTCGTCAAAGAACAGAATAGTGGGGGAGGCCTGTTTTGCTATCTTAAAAACCTCGCGGATCGCCCTTTCGCTTTCTCCCACATACTTGGATATAAGAGAAGGACCTTTTACTGCGATGAAGTTAACTCCGCTTTCAGTAGCGACTGCCTTCGCCAGGAGCGTCTTTCCTGTACCTGGAGCTCCATAAAGAAGCATCCCCTTGGGTGGATTTGTGTCAGCCTTTTTAAAAATGTCGGAATATTTGAGCGGCCATTCGACTGCTTCTTTCAGTTCCTCTTTTATATTCTCTAAACCGCCGACATCGCTCCATTTTACATCCGGGACTTCGACAAAGACTTCGCGTATTGCCGAAGGTTCGACTTCCTTCATGGCATCCCTGAAATTATCCATCGTCACTTCTAATTTCATCAACGTCTCATAAGGAATTTCTGCCATTTCGAAGTCTATCTTGGGTAAAATCTTTCTTAAAGCACTCATCGCCGCTTCTCTTGCCAGTGCCTCTAAGTCGGCTCCCACAAATCCATGGGTGATCTCAGCCAATTTTTCTAAGCTGACGTCTTCTGCTAAAGGCATGCCTCGCGTGTGTATCTCAAGGATCTCTAATCTTCCGTTTTTATCAGGTATAGGAATTGAAATCTCTCTATCGAATCTACCGGGCCTTCTCAGGGCAGGGTCTATAGTATTAGGTATATTTGTCGCGCCTATGACTATAATTTGGCCTCTCGACTTTAATCCGTCGAGCAGGGATAAAAGCTGAGCCACAACGCGCCTCTCAACCTGTTTCTCGCTGCCCATCTCTTCTCTCTTAGGGGCTATCGCATCTATCTCATCGATAAAAATTATCGCGGGGGCGTGGGCTTGCGCGTCTTCGAAGAGGCTTCTTAGGCGGGCCTCGCTTTCGCCGTAAAACTTACCCATGATCTCAGGGCCTGATATATGGGTAAAATAAGCATCTGTCTCATTTGCCACCGCGCGGGCGATTAGGGTCTTGCCTGTCCCCGGGGGTCCATAGAGAAAAACCCCTTTTGGCGCATCTATTCCTAACCTTTCGAACACCTGAGGATATCTTAAAGGAAGCTCAATCATCTCTCTGATCCTTTGAATTTGGGAACCGAGCCCGCCGATATCTTCATATGAGACCGTGGCTGCTTTTGCCTCTCCTTGTTTCTTCGTCTCCATCCTTATTAAAGTAGCGGCATTTATCAATACCACCCCGTCAGGAATGGTGTCTACCACCTTAAAATCACACGACCTTGACCCAAAAAACGTCGTCCTAATCTTGTCACCTGATAGTGCCGGAAGCCCTTCTATGAGAGAACCGATATATTTAGTGTCGCTATCTCTTTGGAGTAAGCTGGATATCGTTAGCGGCAAGAGGGTGATTTTATTGGCGGGTTTAGAGTTGATTCTGTTGATTTTTACTTTCTCATCCAGCCCTATTTGAGCGTTTTCTCTCGATATGCCATCTATCTGTATAATCTTTTTACCCCTATCTTCAACATAGCAAGGCATTACCTTTGCAGGCGTTTTTCTTTTGCCTTCAATCTCAATAATTTCACCCACCTCTAAATTTAAAGTCTTTAAATCTTCCGGGTCAATTCTGGCAATTGCCCTGCCTACGTCTTTTGATAAGGCTTCTTTCACTTTCAATATCATAGTTTTATCGTCTTTCTTCGGTGTCATTGGAATAAAAGATTGGTAAATTTATCTAAAGCCTCAATACCTGTAACTTCACGAGGTTGTAAGGGTATGATAGTAATCTTTAAATTATTAAATTTTCTTCTTATTTGTTTTACATATTCTTCCTGGGCCTTGCTTCTTTCCCGGCAGAATTCACAATCCCTTAATTCTAAAACATTGTTCACTACCAATTGCTTAACTTTTATCCCGTATTTATTTAGATTATTTATCAATCTTTCAGTCTCTAAAATTGCCATGTCTTCTGGGATAGTTACCGCAATAAACTCACACTTGTTTGAATCACGCAGCACAGTTTCTATCCTCTTTACAGTTTTTTTCATCGTTAGGAGGAAATCATCAGCACTGTCAGGCTTATATTTCCCTGCAAAGCTCGTAACCATATATCTGTATTTCCATCTCATCTTTGCTAAAACTTTTATCCATTCATCTAAAAGCTCAGGTAAGGTCAAAAGCCTCAGGGCATGACCTGTTGGTGCTGTATCTACTATGTATTTGTCAAATTTCTCCTCATCAATTAAGTCCAGAATCGTTTTGAATCCCATTACCTCGTCTATACCTGGTATAGGCAGCGAAAGTATGGAATCTATATCCTCCTTATCTAAATAAGTACTCGTATCAAAAAGCCTCCTTAACTCAGCATCATATTCTATTTTGAACTTTGATAATGCCTTCTCTGCACTTATCTCTTTGGCACTTAATCTATCTACACCTTCTATCTGCTTTATCTCGTCTCCTATCTCCTTTCCCAGGCTGTCTGAAAGAGAATGTGCCGGGTCAGTAGAAATAACTAATACCTTATTTCCTTCTTTAGCTAAATAAAGACCTGTGCTTGTTGCGCAGGTTGTCTTTCCAACACCCCCCTTTCCACCAAATAAAACTAGTTTTAACGTATCTTCTTTTAATCCGGTTAATGCCATTTAGAATTTCTTTATAACGACTTTTAATATACCATTTGTATAGGATGAGGTTAGGTTTTCCGCTTTTACCTTTGCGGGAAGCAAGACCTCTTTGTGATATTTTCTATCCTTACTCACTGCCTTTATCTCTAATATATCGTCTTTTAAGTCTAATGAAATAGCCTCTTCGTTTATGCCAGGCATCTCGGCTATAACCACTACGTTTTCCTTCTCATCAAAGACATCAGTAATCGGCTCTCTTTCCTCTTCAACCTTTGGCCCTTTAGGAGTCTTTTTAATATTGCCAAATGGCTCAACTACATGTCTTCCTCCCTCCATTGTCTTTATAGAAAAACCAAATACACCTTTCATCCCTTGTTTTAGATGACTTAAATCAATCTCGCCTTCTTTTTTGATTTCGCCACCTGCCTCTTCTAATTTGCCAGCAAGGTCTATTAATTTCTCAATCCCTTTAAATAAACCGCCGATGCCAAAATCAAAACCTATTTCTTCTTCCTTTTTTTTCTTCTCTTTCGTCATACCTTACCTCCTTAATATGTTCTGCCAATCCGCCTTAGGCGGACTATTATTGTTTCTTTTTAGAAATAACGCCTTTGCCTTTGTCCGCCTATGGCAAATTAAGCATGGAAGCGTTTTACCTCGTTCTCTACCTATCCCTTTTTTCTCCTCTTTAATACTCTAATGACATTGTCTTCCATTCTTTTCCTGAAGGTTTTTCAAACTCATTTGTGGCCCTCTCTTTTCCTACAGCTTCTGCCTTCTGTAATTTATCCATTTGTTCATTGACATCATCAAGATTCTTTTGGGTATCCTTTTTCCTTTTATCTAAAATATAAATCTCTTTCTCCAATCTATCTTTCTCTTTGCGAAGCATATATAGGTCAAGGTAAGCAGAGCTTTGCACTCGGGGGATAGACCTTTTGCTGCTTGAGTGCATACTCCGGACGCTTCGTAAACCGTTAATTTCTGATATGCCTTTCACTTTATTAAACCCTTTCCTCTTGCAGTTATCCTGCAAGAGGTAGGTGTAAAAAATCCAATACAATCTTGCTTTTCTAAGGACTTACATAACATATAAGTATATCCAATTTCAAATCCTGCCTTGGTACTTAATTCCTTCATAGACATCAAATCGTTTTTATCTTTCATAATCTTTAATATCTCTAATTCTGTAGCCGTTATGTTCATGATATTTCATTTACCCCGTTAGATAAGTTTCTCTATTTAACGGGGTTTAGTAATGTATGGTTTCTGTGTTTTTCAAGATTCTTTTCTTATTCTCTTGGCGTTTCTTTTGGATACTTGCTTTTCTTCTCTTAAGCCTAAAAAGCCAATCTTTTTCTATTGTCTCTTTACCCTTTTCTGTTAGGCTGCATATTCCTTTAAAAGTATCAAAATCAACATAACCATTTCTCTCTAAGCCTTTGCAAATCACATACGCATAATGGGCGCTTATACTCAACTCTTGCGCTATTAAATAATAATGAAGCCTTCCTCCATTTCTGGCAATACTATCTAACGCCTCACGTTCCATGCTGATCATTCTTTACTCCAAAATTATCTTTAGAAAGTCTTCCATTTGTCGCGGTCTTCTAAATATCTTTTTAAACCGTCTATTTGCTGTTCTTTTTTACCTAATGCTGTCCAGCCTTTCCTTGCGAGTCGGATCTTTCCAGTTCTAAAAACATCTATAAGATCGCGCTCTCCCATAGAGCAAAGAATAATACTTACATATTGTGGGGTCATACGCATTTTACCAGCGATTTTCCTTATGCCACATTCGCCGCCTTCGGCCTCAATTATTTTAAGGATTTTGCTTTCATCTGGTGTGGGCATACTCTATCCTCCTTCCATTTCAAGTAGATTTTCCATCTGGCGGATTTTTCTACGTAACGCTATGTTTTCTTTCCTTAAACGTCGTCTCTTTAGTACGCTTTCATTTCTTGTAAGTCTGATGTCATCTTTTGTTCTGCTACATCCGCTAAGGCTCTTGGCTATGGACCAAGTTGTGCGAGCACTACACATTGTTCTAATCTCATCTGAAGTCCTGAGCGGTATAGCACGCTTCTTTGTGCTATGCATGGTTTTTGCTTTAGACAACTCTTTTAGGCCTACATCCTTTTCTTTTTTAAAATCAAATGTCTTCCAATCCATTATAAGAACCTTCTTAATTTTATTATTTTACCTTCGCCTCCAACTGTTCTAATCTCTTCTTTAAAGATTTATTTTCTTTATCTAACTCTGTCTCTTTTGCCTTTTCCGATAGGAAAGAATCCTGCTGCCACCAGTTTATACCCATCTCCATTGCCTTATCAACAGAAGCAATTAAGAGTCTTATCTTGATAGTAAGAAGGTCAACATCAGCAATTTGAATCTTTATATCTCCGGCAATAACTATACCTTTATCCAATACCCTTTCTAAGATATCGGCAAGATTAGTGGTTTGAATTGCATGGACTATTTGGTCTGGCATTTTTAATACCTTTTATTCTTCTTTTGTAACTTCTTCTTTTCGTGCATAAGAAATAACTTCCAATGTATCGGTCATTTTAATCTCATAAATATTTCTATCCTGGACCCTTGTAGGAAGACCTAAAGATTTAATAAATGCGCTCTCCTCGTAAATCTCTGCCTCACCCATCCATCCGTCAGAGGTTTTTGCTATCTTTATTACTTTTGCGTCTCTATCAAGAGTCTTTTTAAAAAAGTCTGTAATTGCCTTACCTACTTCTTCTATTTTCATATTCTCTCCTGGTTATTTATTTTTTTTGTAACCACACCTTTACCTCTACATTTTAAGCAAGGCAGTTTATTGCCTGGCTCTGCGCCAGTTCCCCGGCAATGAGTGCATACTTCAATAGGTTTAGTAACGCTAACCAAGCCTTTCCCTGCGCATACGGTACAGGTAATGTTTGTCCTGGGAGGATAGTCGCCTCTACCTTTGCAATAAGCACACACTATAGCTGGTCCGGTTAAAGAAACAATACCAGCACCCTTACATACCGGACACTTTATGCCTTTGGTTCTTGGTAATATCCCTGTGCCACTACAGAGTGAACAGCTAAACTTATCGCCTTCTAATATCTCACCTATCTTTCGGCCTAACCTTGTTCCGCCGCTTTTAAAATCAAATGTCTTCCAAACCATTATTTTCTCCTTTCATAATCAATAACTTAAAGGCATCTTCTTCCACTCTTTTTTGACGCCATTTTTTTGAGTGTAAGTGCGTTCTGTAGTTCGACTCTGCTCACTACGAGAAGAACTTGGGTTTTCACTACTTTTTCCCGATAATCCGCCGAAGGCAGAGGGATCCACTCCTTGCAGCCTATTCACCTCTAGATCTATGTCTTCCAGGCGTTTTTTATTAGTCTCTATTAACCTGCATTGTCTCTCATCTTCCTTTAGAAGCCTTTCCTTTTCTTTGCCCAGCATAAACAAATCTAAATAGACTGAACGATGAACCCCCGGTATGGAACGCTTCTTTGCGCTGAACATAGTCCTTACTGAATGGAGTCCTGGCAAACTATTAACATCTCTCATGGTTATTCTCCTCTCAACAAAAAGAATTTATGGATTTATCTTGCACTTTCTCGGGCTGAGACTAAAATATTCTTCTTTTTGCTTGCGCCCACAATTTTTAACTCAACCAGTTGGCCTTCTTTTAAGTTTGCTGCTCGCTGAATATTGCCAGGTAGCTTAATCTTTCCTTCTTTATCTACTTTAGAAAATGTCCGTATAAGCGTCATTTTTCACCTCCAATTTTGCTTTGTTATTCTTCAATGTCTAAACTACAGCGGTTTCTTTCTCGGATTTCTTCCCTGCCTGTGCCGTGTTCGGCAGGCAGACAGGTCAATCTCCTCCACGCTCTTTGTCTTGCCAAGTTCTTTCTCCACAAGGTCTTTGACTACTTCTTTTACCTTGGTCTGATTTGTCTTTGAGCCGACCCTGCTTGTCTCAGAGGCTAAGATATCTTGACACATCTTTAGGAACCCATCTGACCTAGAAGACCTAGAAGGGATTATGTTTTGAACCTTAAGGGTCTTAGCAATCATAATGCAACCGCGAATAGTGGGAGCAAACTCGCACTTTCCAGATTCTCTTAAACCCCTTACAATGTTAACGATTATCTCGGCATGGGGTTTAGAAAGCTTAGACTTTGCCTGAGTTATCGCCACCTCTGTCTCATAGTCAAAGTGGTCTACATCCAGGGTTATCATCCTGTCTCTTAATGCATCCTGACTTCTATGCACACCGGCATATTCCTCAGGATTGGAGGTAAAGATAGCTGTAAACTCCGGATCGACCTTTAGATACGGCTCTTCACCGCCGCGTCCTACCGGTAAATCCATCATTTTCTCTTGCAAAATTGAGAGAAGGATGTTATTTGCTTCAGGCCTTGAGCGGGTAAACTCGTCATATATTAAAGTAAAACCATACTTACAGGCAACGGTTAAACGATTGTCAACCCAGCGTTTTATCATATCCTCTTCTACCTTCAAAACCCTGGATACAAAGCGGTCAACGACCCTCTTAAACCGATAGCCATGTTCTCCCCCTACCAAATCAGAAGTAGTAAACTCTTCATCTCCATGAATCATTACTACCGGACGTCCTATTTTACTCGCTATATGCATTGCCATAGTTGTCTTGCCGGTACCTGAGACCCCCCTAAAGTGAACTGGAAAGCCTGCCTTGATATAGGAAAGGGTTCTGTTGGTAATATCCTTTACATACTTTGTTTCCACAAAGTCTGGCAAAGGACTTGGTTCTAATACTGTAGTCATCTCATCAATCATTTTGTTTCACCCCTTTCTAAAATTTTTGTTGAAGACTTAATTATTTCTTTGCTCATCTTTGCCCCACAATTAGGGCAACACTTATAATCACCGGCAAAGATATACCGGCAACTCCATTCGCATTCCGGACATGTTACATTAAGGGATTGACCACAATTTGAACAATACTTGAGGTTACCCCATGTTGTGGTCCCACACTTCGGACACTTGAATGTTCCGCTCATATCTTCATCTCCTTTTTCTTTTTTATGGCAATCCGCCTTTGGCGGCCCACCACTTGAATTTTTTGCTCAATTCTTTTAAGATTCTACCTGCTTCGTCTAACTCAACTTTAACCTTAGTTTCTCTCTTTTTAAAATTTTCTCTAAAAGAATTAACTTTAGTTAAAGCCTCTTTCTTTTTCTTAAGAAAGATTTTTCTTGAAAAATTTAATTCGGTCATTTCTTTGAAACTATTTCTTTGAAACAACCCCTTTACCCCTACATTTAATGCAGGGAAGGCCGCTACCTATTGCTGTGCCAGTGCCTTTGCACTTAGGGCACTCTTCAGTTGCGCCTTTAACCGTAACCATCCCTTTGCCATTACAGACTGTGCAGGTAATTCGGGAGCCTTGAGGATAGACACCGGTTGCTTTGCAAAAAGCGCATTTAATTGCCGGTTCTACAACCTCGACTTTTCCTTTGCCTCCGCATACCTGACAGGTGGCAAGTTCGGATAAGAGATCAAAGGGGTCTTTACCTATGCCTTTACAGAAGGCACATTTTATTACACTCATTATCTTCGCTCATTTCTTTTTTGCAACCACTGAGACACGGAATATTATTTCCATGATTTCACTTCATCTTTTCCGTGTTTCCGTGGTTATAGTGGAAAATAGAGATTCTCCTCTTTCCTGACCTTACCTTCATCTAATAGTTTCTTGGCTATTTTACCCAAGCTTGTTCTGGTGACCCCAAGGGGCTCTTCCATATCGCCCACCTTCACCCCTTCTGGATGTTGGTTAATAAATTCCAACACCTTTTCTTCCAAGTCTACTTCTACCTCTTCAATTGCCTCTTTTACAGGCCTTACCTTTACCTCTGCCTCCACCTCTGGCATAATCCCTCTTTTCTTAGCCATAGTAGCAGTTATAGCTTGCCAATTAGCCGCCATCTTTTCTCTCTCAGCCTTGAATTCTTGTAAGCGATCAAGGACTTCTTTTTGGATAGAACTCCACCAGGGCTTGAATTCATTAAGACGTTCCGTTTCGCCTTTGGCAAGGGCTTTCTTCAGTTCGGCTGCCATAGCGGCATGCTCTTTTACAAACTTTTCCAGGAGGTCATGAACTTCCTTTTCAATGTTACTCCACCAGGGCTTGAACTCCTTAAGGCGCTCTGTTTCTCCTTTTGCAAGGGCTTTCCTTAGTTCATATGCCATAGCCGCATGCTCTTTTGCAAACTTTTCCAGGAGGTCATGAACTTCCTTTTCAATGTTACTCCACCAGGGCTTGAATTCATTAAGACGCTCTTCTTCACCCTTTACAAGGTCTGCCCTGAGCTTATCAGCCATTTCCTTATGCTCAATTCTAAACCCTTCCAGCATTTTGTGGTTATTGCTAACCAATTCTGTCCACATACTCTTGAACTCCTTAAGCCTATCTTTTTCTCCCTTTACCCGGGTATCATAAGAGGCAACAATATCCTCACCGAGTGTTTTTATATCAGTTGCTATTCCCATTTTTTTTCTCCTTTTTTTTAATTAGTATTTTTGTACATTTATTTTAATTGTCTTTATGTGGGCAAGCTAGCTCTTCTTTGAGCCAACTTCTCTTGCATTTCTTGCCAGTTCTTTCTTGCTTCTAATCTCTCTTTTTTAAACTCATCAAGGGTGCTGCGAACATCTCTCCTTCTTTCTATCTGTCCGGCTATTCGCCCTTTATGTTGAGCCTGGAATTCCTTAAGCATTATTTTGAGGTCCTTGATCCGAAGTTCTCTGCCCTTAGCTAAAAGTCCTTTGAGATTTTTTGCCAGTTCTTGTTGTTGTTTTTGAAATTCCTTTAGCTGAGAAGTAACTTCATTTTTTCTCTCATCTTGCTTGACAAGAATCTCTTTAATCAATACCTGGAATTCTTTCACCCTTTGTGCCTCACCATTGGCAAGGGCATCTTTAACCTTACTTAAATTTTCTCCTAAAGCGAACGCCATTTCCTTATGCTCATTAAGGTAATTTTTTAATATGGATCTTGCTTCCTTTCCCCTCTCATCTTGAATCGAAAGAATGCCCTGCTGCATATTATCAAAGTCTTTCCTTCTTAGAGACTTATTTTGGGCAAGATTCTCCCGTAATTCTGCACTAAGTTTTTCTCTTTCTTGTTTTGTATCAAGGAAGGACTCGTGAAAACCTTCAAGCAGTTGGTGGGTAGTATCAAAGATAACTCCGATGCTTTGAATTCTAGTTTCGTAAGAAGAAATTATATCTTCGACGATATTTTTCATATCTTCTGCTAAAGGCATTACTTTCACATACTCCTTTTTCTAAAAGAAGGAATTTCTTGGCGAACCATGCCCCCGATAAATCGGGGGGATAACTTGGCAAGAATCCCTTTCGGTTTACCCACGCACCAAATTTTGGGGTGCGGGTTGACTTTATCCCTGACTGCCGTCAGGCAGGCTTAAGCTGCTGTAGCTGTCAAGCCGATGGCTTCAGCATACTTCAGGTAAGTCTCTACTGATGCCACTACGACTCTGAGTTCAATAGCGAGTAATTCGATACCCACTAATGAAATTCTAACCCAAGCATCAATTACGATGCCTTTGTCGAGAATTCGGTCTATGACTTCCACTAAACTGGAAGAACCGATTGCTTTCTCTACTGCCATTTTATACCTCCTTGGATATAATTAAGTTATTAATTACCGCTTATATAATGAGGAGCGGACTACCTCATAATTATTGATTGAATCTGAACATACAATAACAAGTACAACAACCGTACCGAAAGTTGTTAATTAAAAAAGAGGTGATAAAAGTTGAAAACCATTTCAAATTCTCATAAACTAAACCATAACTGATTTTAATTTTAAAGACAAGATTTTATAAATTGGGGAAGGGATTCTACTATATGAGTATTGATGTCAACAAACCAGTTAACAACTAGTTGAACACGGAGAGCATTTAGTAGGCACGTTATACTTTGGTTTTTTTGTCAAACTAGTGCCATTTCAAATAAATATTCTTTCGTTTTGGTATTATGATTTTTCATTCTTACTATGTTATAGAGAAGTCCGACTTTTCTATTTGAGCTATTCCTTTCACGAAGTGACCGCTTTGTGGTAAGAAAAAGTCGGGCTTCTTTCTTAGATAAGTTGCTCATAGAAAATGAAATTTTACTTATTTGAAACAGCACTAGCATTGGAAGATCTTAAAAAAACTGAAGCACTTTATGTTTTTTTACCCTTGAATCAGCTAAATCTGGGTTTAATTGGACTGCTTCTAGCAATTTCCCCACACCTTGTAGCGAAATAGTATACAACTTGCCACAGGCGAGTAAGTTTAGTACTCATCTCCTTGTCTGTCGATAAAAGGCAACCTTGCAGTGGATTATTCACCCCGCTGGATATACTTTCCTGCCACAAGATAGCCCGCCACAAAATAGCTATGAATGGGCGGGCTATGTAGTGGCAGGTAAAAAATATCACTGACTATGAAAATAAGTTATCCAACCCGCCTGCCTCGCCTGCCCGCCTAATTGTTTCTCGTGAGGCAGGCGGGTCAGTCTGGGTTCGGCGGGCAGGCGGGGTAAATATATTAAGTTTGAATTAAAGCACTATGCATCAAAGTTTTCTATTAACTATTTTTATTGCATAGTCATTTGATACATGAATACCTTTCCAACCCATATTATAAATGCTATAGACTTTTAACCAGTCTTTATACATATCGTATAAATATTTCTTGTATCTAAAACTTGTTATAACATTAATTTTTATATCATAACCTAAGTCATCGGCGGTAATGGTTCTATCAATCCACATATCGTTGGCGGTAGGAACTTGAACTTGAAGCGGGCCATATGCATCAGCATAGGAACGTCTTAATCTATCTTCGAACGGACGATACGTAAAATGGAATTTTCCCTTATACCCTGTTTCCCACCTTGCACATTTAAGTGCAAAATCAAAAGGGATATCATACTGTTCAGAGTATATTTTCATATAATCATATAACTGGTAATTAGGCGGGCCGAGACTAATAATATCCAAATGTTCTGGATTATATATGTTAGACCCGCCTGCCAGAGTATAATCTGCGTGGCGGGCAGGCTGGATGAATTCTCTTTTAGGGAAATGCGTAACTAAAAATAAAAGACATAATAAAATAATTATATTTCTCATGGTTACTGTATTAAATAATCGACTCATTTAGGAAATGTGAATATTCATTTTATATCATTCGCATAGACTATATTATTTTTTTAAAACCGAATTCATTCTCAAATAAGTTAATAAGTTGCTGAATTCCACTCTACTTTATCCCGTGAGATATAGTATCTCTTGTTGTAAAATAGTCTGAGTAAATTATCTCACGGGATAGATTTCCCGAAGGTGCAAAATAATGATATCAATAAATTTGTGTAATTCTTTTATCGATTAGGTTCACCTTCAGATATTCCTTCGCGGCAAGCATTTGGTTAATAATCTTTGTAAGTGTAGAATCAACCATCAGTGGAGTTCCTAGGTCTCTATTTATAAAGATTAATTCATTCCTTTCGTTTATACTAACACTAACCTCACCTGCTTTTAATACTTTTATCCTTGCCGGTGTTGCATTAATAAAATAATATGATGAAAGAACAATTCCGATAAGAACGAAAGTGAAATAAATAGAAAGCCGCTTTCCCACAATTTTTAGTTTATTAATGAAAAATTTTTCTTTATCTATTTTATCTTCCATTGTTAGATACCTCATTATTATAAATGAATTTAATTTCCTGGAATTTCAGAATTACTAAAATGCTGCAAAGCCAATATAACTTCAGGTACCAGATTAAAGTCTATCCGCCTCCGGCGGATTAAAACAAAAGTACTTATCTCTGATAATATTTTCATTATTTCGTTGATATTGAACACAATAAAAAGAATTTTACTTATTAAGTAATTAATATCCCTATCTATACAACAATTGAACCAATGTGATGATTTTTTTTCAAACCGAGTTTTATGAATTTATAATAAACGTTCTTGAAAATTTTATCCCGACCTGCCAATTCATAGCTTTGTTGTGGCGGGCAAGTCGGGATAAAATTGTGGAATGGCCTCTACACTATGAGTAATATCTCCCCCATTTTTGCAAGGATAACAAAAATTTTTTTAATGAAAGCAAACTGAATTGAAGATAGTTCTGTTTAAGACTAATGTTTTACTATAAAAATATAATTTTAGTGATTCGAGGAATCTTTAAACTATAGTGTCAGAGTTCATATTCATTAATTTTGAATAGAGGGTTTTTCTGTCAATCTTTAACAATTTAGCAGCAATTGTTTTATTATTTTTTGCCCTCTTTAAGGCTTCCATTATTGCCTCTTGTTCAAATTCCTTAACTATGATATCATTCATCTCGAATAATGTAGATCCATTTTCTAGTATTTCATGTAAACGACAATTATTATTTTGTGTTTTGGAAATTTGTACCAGCCCGCCTTGTTGCTCTAACGTAGGCTGGCGGGTTGGAAGATGAGAGTTGTAAGCAATTTCTGAAGGTAAGTGCTCCTTCATAATAAAATCAGATTCAGTTAAAATAACTGCTCTTCTAATTACATTTCTAAGCTCCCTTATATTCCCGGGCCAATCATAATCCATAATCAGTTTCTCTGCATCCGAAAAAACTCCCTTTATATTTTTACCAAGTTCAACATTTGCTTGCTCTAGAAAATATTGAGTTAAAAGGGAAATATCATCTTTTCTTGCTCTTAATGGAGGTACATCGATTACAAATTCGTTTAATCTATAATAAAGGTCATGTCTAAAATTCCCTTTTTTTACCTCATCGAAAAGATTAGTATTAGTGGCAACAATAATTCTAACATCTACATCAATATCTGCTCTGCCACCTAGATGTTGGATTTTTCTTTCCTCGATTGCCCGCAAAAACTTACCCTGGGCAACTGTAGTTAAATTATTAATTTCATCTAAAAATATTGTTCCACCATTTTTTATTTCAAATTTACCAAGTTTACAATTATCTGCCCCGGTAAATGCACCCTTATCATAACCAAAAAATTCAGACTCAAATAATGTATCTGGAATAGCTCCGCAATCTATCGTAACAAAGGGTTTATTTTTGTATTTACTTGTTCGATGGATTTCTCTGGCAACCAGTTCTTTCCCTGTTCCGCTTTCACCTTGTAATACCACAGTTATATTTGTTTTAGCGATGGCTTGAATTTGTTCAAATACATCATTTATAAGAATACTTTTACCTATAATTTTTATGTCTTTTTTATTAAATCCTATTTGAATAAAATTAACTTTTTCATTCAATGTTTGAAGCGCTTTTTTTATTAATAAAATCAATCGCTTAAAATCTCTAAAGGGTTTTATCAGATAATCATAAGCTCCTAACTTAATTATTCTTACAACCTCTTCAATACTTCCAGAAGTAGCGGTCATAATGATAATTACATCTTGATCAATCTTCTTCATCTCTTTAATAAGTTCCGTACCATTATTTCCAGATATGTGGCTATCCAATAATATTAGATCGGGGTGGGTTTGTTTCAGAATGTTTATTGCTTGGAGACTATCTCCTGAGCTGATGACATTATATCCTTCATCTCTTAAAATTTGGGAAAGAGTGCCACACAATTCGGTATCATCATCAACTAAAAGAATTGTTTTATTATCCATATGTATCTCCCTTACCTTTAGATAAACTAATTGTTGTTTTTTTAACTATTTATTAGCCGCCGACATGTTACTATTATTAACTTTTTTTATCAATTAGCAAATTGCTAATTTTTAATCATTTCCAGACTATTTTTACTCCATTTATTCCTTAGTTTTATAAATTTCTCTCTTAGCAAAGTTTATCAAATACTCTAACGTGGACAATCCACACCTGTGTGCCGAAACACTTCGGTGTGCAGGCACAACCATAAAGGATTTAAAAGTTGAAATATTTTTTTGTGTCTGTAAAATGTTATAATACAATTAGCTATAAGCACTCAGAAAAATATTTTGTCATTTCTGGTCAAGATTTTACTGATAAGGTACAATGATGCAAAGAAAATATTTGGCATAAATCCAGATTATGTTCTGCCTGTCTACCGCTCTACCTGGCGGTAGACAGGCAGGTAGAATGGATTCATTTTATCCGGCAGCAAAACTGCTAAAGGTAATTCGAAAGTATAAGTGGCATTGGATTGCTAAGATAAAGTGTAACCGTAGACTTAATAGAGTTCAAGTTAAGAAAGTTTTCAAGTATCGATATGGCAATCACGTTGGTCGACTCACTGAGAACATCGAAGCCCTTATTGTAAAAGATAACGATCCGCCTTTGGCGGATTGGGCAACAATTGATTTATCACTCAACTCTACTAGTGTCAAAAGATTTTATGTTAATCGTCAGGCTATTGAAGAGTTCTTCAAAATTTTGAAATCGGAATTGAGAATTGCCACAAAGTGGTGCATTCGCAAAGGATGTTCAGCAAGAAGTAAAACTGCTCAAGCTAATCACATTTATTTTGTTTTGATCGCATTTTGTCAGCTTGAGGATTTTAGAATAAAAAAAAATATTAAAACAATTTATCATTTTACGTTACTGCTTTTTAGATTTACAATACCTAAAAATTTTGATTGGGATATTGATCCAGTAAAATATGCGTAACTTCAGTAAATGATTTAGGTGAATGTCATAAGATAGTTCCGAAGGATCCTTTGGAA
>JAHJVF010000264.1 GCA_018828505.1 Bacteroidota bacterium
ATTTTGCTTTTAGTTACGATCATTTTGCTGGCGAAAGGATATCGATTTAGCATTCGATTTAAAACTAAACTTTTCGCTGGATTATTGATCGTCACAATCATTCCATTAATCATTCTTGCATATTACAATCGGGAAAACTCGCTTGAAAGCTGGAATCAATCGATTCGAAACGATCTTAGAAAAGATCTCGATATAATAGAAATATATTTGAGTGATGTTTTTTCGAAGAAAAATTCTACACCTAGTTTAGAAGAAATAAATATCAGCGCGAAAAAACTTCAGGTGGATTTCAATGTTTATTTGAATGATAAATTGTACTATTCGACACAAAAGAAGCTTTACGACCTTAATTTTTTTCAAGCGGGGATGAATGCTGAAATTTACAGTGATCTATTTTTAAATGATAAAATATATTCATTCGATTTTGAATATGCCGGCGATTACAAATATCTTGTTGGGTTTAAAAAATTTTCGGTTGAAGGTCTCGGTGAAGTTTTAATCTCAAGTCCGACAATTTATCGGCAGGAACAGATTCAGAAAGAAATTGCTCAGATAGATGCGTTTATCTTCGGAGCTTATTCATTCACGCTCATTCTGATTTTCATTTTCGGAAGTTTTATTGTTGAAAGAATCTCTAAACCGATAAGTGATTTGACAGAAGCAACAAAAAAGGTGTCTCAGGGCGATCTTCAAGTTCAACTTTCCACAAAAGAAAGCGGGGAAGTGGGCGATTTGATTGAAGCATTTAACTCCATGATTACTGATTTGGAAGAAAGCAGGAAAAATCTCGCGCAAGCTGAAAGGGAATATGCCTGGAAAGAAATGGCAAAACAAGTGGCTCATGAAATTAAAAACCCTCTAACACCTATGAAACTCTCATTACAGCATTTGCAGGTGCTCTACAAAGAAAACAAAAAAGAATTTGCTAAGATATTCGGAAAAGTTTCTGTAAGTCTGGTAGAACAGATTGAAGCATTGAACCGCATAACAAATGAATTTTCTCATTTCGCAAGAATGCCGAAACGCAACGTTGAGAAATGTGATCTGCTCGAAATTATTAAGGAATCTGTTTCGCTTTTTGCTTCTCAATGCCATATTGATCTGAATTATGTTGAGGGGGAAGAATATACCCTCAATGGAGATAGAGAGGAATTAAAGAGGATTTTTATAAACATCTTTAAGAACTCAATTCAGGCAAGCGGCAATAAGATCAATCTTAATCTCTTCAAAGATGCAAAGTATAATTTTATAAATATTGAAGACGATGGCTCCGGAATTTCTGAGGAAAATCTTGACCGTATCTTCGAACCGAATTTTTCAACTAAAACCGATGGAATGGGTTTGGGATTATCTCTTATAAGAAAAATTATAGTTGAAATGGGTGGGACTATTGAAATTGAAAGTGAAGAGAACAGAGGAACAATCGTACGGATAATTCTTCCGACATTCTCTGATTCAATAATTGAAGATTAAGATAGATGATCCATTCATTAAGCAATCAGCAAAAGAAAGCACTTAATATTGACCGCAGCATTGCTCTCACCGCAAATGCCGGTTCGGGAAAAACTTTTATTTTATCGAAGAGATTTTTAGAGACAGTTGTTAAAAAAAATATATCAGTCAATCAGATTGCTGCGATTACATTCACTGAAAAAGCCGCTAGTGAGCTTCTCGGAAAAATCTCATCCGATATTGATGATTATCTGACTAAAAATCTTCCCAATCATTTAAGATTTCAATTACAAAAATTTCGCGACCTGATTTTATCGGCGAAAATCTCCACAATACATTCGTTCTGTTCGGAGATCCTAAAAAAATATCCGATTGAAGCTGAGGTCGATACGCAGTTTTCGATAATCGAAGAATCCGAGAAAAGAGAATTAATAAATTCTGCGATTGATAATGTCGTTACTGAAATGTTGACAGATGAGTCGGTTAAAGATGTATTAAGAATTTTCGGAAAAGATCATCTCTTCAAGAAGCTCGATAAGATGATCAATAAGAGATACTTAACAAGCCGTGTCTTAGATCGGCTTTACTCGAATGATTTCGAATTCTATAAAAATGAAATTGATAAGTTATACATCGAATATTTCACCGCCAATACAGCGAGTCGAAATTTAAAGTCATTAATCCATCGTCTTCATGAACTGACCACTTTCCTTAAGAGTGAAAAAAGCGCTGAATTATCAAATTTGCTGATAAATATTGAACGAGAGATTAAAAAACAAGAATTCATCGAATCCTTCGAGCTGCTTTCAGAACTAAATCAAATCGTCTTTCAAAAGGATTGGAAAAAAATTCGTGTAAAATCATTTAATAAAAAAGAAGATGAAGACGCCGAGCTTGGCAATTTGATGGACAAAGTGCGGACAGAGCTCGAATATTTTTCACCTTTTATTCAACAAACAAGTTTTACTGAGGAGTTCGAAAGACAAAGATATATTCACACGCAATCAGTGTTAAAAATTTACCATTCGGCCCTTGAAAAGTATGAGGAGCTTAAAAGTTCACTCGGCTACCTTGATTATGACGATTTGCTTATTAAAGCGCATCAATTGTTAGAGAACGAACAAGTTCGAAGTGAAATATCCGACACACTTAAATATATACTTGTTGATGAATTTCAAGATACCGATCAGCTGCAGTATTCGATACTCAAAAAAATTACTAATGATTTTGACAATGAACATTTCATTTTCATCGTCGGCGATGAGAAGCAGAGCATTTATGGATTTAGAAACGCTGAAATAAAAGTCTTTCAAGATGCTAAAAAGGAAATTACTCGTGGTGGACAGCCAATTTATGATTTTACATTTGAGGGAGAGAAACTTGAGTATGATACAAATGAATCTACCGGAATAATTTCTCTTCCCGAAAATTATCGTCTGCTTCCAAATTTAATTGCATTTAACAATTACATCTTTCAATCATTATTGAAGAGCAGCATTAATCTCGACTCACAAAATTATAATGGGGAAGTTTCTTACAGCGAACTTGTTCATGGAAGAAATAATCAGTCAGATGGAGTTATTGAATTATTAATTACAAAGCCTGAAGCGGAGAATGAAGTCGAAAAAATTGCCGACAAAATCGGGTGGTTGGTTAATAGTAATTATAAAATTTTTAAGAAAGATAACGAACGAGAAACTGAGAAAGCTCAACCTGTTGAATATCGGGATATAGGAATTCTATTTAGAGAAAGGTCTTATTTCAAAGATTTCGAACATGTTTTTGCCCGCAGAAAAATTCCGTACACAATTACCGGGGGCAAGGGTTACTTTCAAACAGA
>JAHJVF010000513.1 GCA_018828505.1 Bacteroidota bacterium
AGAAACAACGGCAAGATGTAATTTTTTAGGAAGACTCACCAATTTTCGAAGTATACCATCTACTCTAACGCGAATCCTGAATTCGTCATCAGATGGTTCAAAGTGTATATCACTGGCTCCCATTTTAATGGCTCGGAGAAATATTTCATCTACAAATTTTTTCATCGGTGGAGAGTTACCAATGGTCTCCATCTGATGTAAAAGTCTGTCTCCCCCCTTTTCGATGTCCAACTCTTCTATATTAATTTGAGGCATTATCTTATCTAATTCGTCATAACCTGCCTTTTGTACTTTAAGCGCCTGTTGATAGTCACTGACGGTGGTTACTACCGGTATTATTTTATAACCGGTTTCTTTTTTTAGCGTTTCGACGACTGCTTTGTATGGAGGGTCGATAAAGGCAACTGTCAATTCCGACCCCAACAAGAACACTGGAATTACACGATATTTTTGGATAATACTTGCTGGAAGCACCTCCTTTGGACCATTTTGACTTCTTCTGTAATCGTCATCATCGGTATATCGTATAGATCGCTGATGAGTTTTGCCAATTCGTATTCATCGACTTCTCCGAATCTTACTAACGTATCCGATATTCCTTTTATTAGATAGTGTTCTCCTATTTTTGACTTGATACGTTCAAATGTAACACTGCTCATCAAATTTCGAGCGATTATAGCCTCAGTGAGGATTAAATCTTCTTTGACCATTTTTAACCTTATTAATGATTATTCAGAAAATAATTTGTCGATATCTTCTTGCTGATACGTTGTGGAAACCTGCTGTTCAGTTTCACTACGCAATTTTTCTGCTGCGATTACTGTTGCGTTAATCGTATCTACGTCAAATTGAGGGAAATATTTCAGGTGTGCGGGACTTTCTTTTTCGATAATAACTGGTGTCTCATCTATATACATCTCATTTTTTGAGATGCCACATCCACCGCAATATTTATCGTTATCGTCGTTAACGAAACCACACCGAAGGCAATTTTTGCCCAATCGGTTGCCGCACTCGCGACAATACCTTCTGCCATAGTTATCTTCGTTGTTACATTTTTTACATTTCATGGTAACCCCCGTGATTAAAATATTCTGTACATCATTTTTAGTATGAATTTTAGCATAGTGTGGACGTGTTGAGAGTCGTCCATTAATAAAAATTTTATTTCTTTGCTACGATTGCACATGAAGAAACTCTGGGTCGAAAAATATTTTCTCATATCCCCAATAAAATCCTTTTCCCCGCTGATCAATACTTTGAATCGTTGTCTTTTCCTGACATCAATTACTCCAATTAGTCTAACCATGACTATGTTAGTAAGGTTTCTCGAGTGATAAGCCGATCATGAAATTTTCTTCTTGCTACAATACCCAATCCGCTTTTATACAGATATGGAATGGTAAAGGTTCGGCAAGCATCTGCGTTTTTATGGTCTTTAGTTTTGAATAAACCGGTTTCAAAGATCATTCTGATTGAATCAACTCCGTTCGGGTTTAATCCTTTAAACATATCGACAAGTTCATCACGATTAAATTTATCTCTATCCTGTCCTCTGATTCTGTCAAAATGTTTTGAGAGATGCGGAAATTCGGCGTATAAATAAGTATCGCATCTATATGAAGAAACATCGCTAAATGCTTGTTTTATTGCACGACTGCTTACGAGAAAATTCTTTCCGTTTCCCGAATAAATATTTGGGTTCTTCATTTTAGTGTTTTTATTTAACTCTCTCTGTTTTTGAACCGCTTGGTTGCCCAAGTGAATCATTTCGCGCGGGTACAGCATCCCTAAGCCGTCAACTATATGTTTTGTAATCCATGAATGAGCAGGCGAAACATTCCTGAATTTACTGCCCATATTAAGCTCGAAGATAGTATAAAAGATGCGTAATATTAATTCATCAGTCGCAGATATCACCCGATTCACATCTAAATTTTCCTGCAAGACCTCTTCACAATACATCCGGACAGCGCGGTCGTGTACCGCCCTAACTACTAACATTTTAATTAACAAATTTTTTGTCCATTTTAACTCTACCGTTAAACTTACAAGATGCGACTTGTTGACTATCTGCAACTGTTTATAAATGTCCGTTCGCAAGAATACCTTAAGATTGATATTTGCGAATCTGCTACTGTATTCAATCAACAATTGCACCAGGGCGGTGATCGCTCTCTGTCTGCGGTCAAGATTGTCTAGATACAATAGATCTATCTGATCGATTAGGATCCAAGCTAAGCAGTTAGTTTCTTTCAGTATTTTATCTACTAAATCGATAAGTGAAATAATATTTAAAGCAGATTTACCTGAATAACTCGTGGAAAGAATTTTCCCTTTATCGGCAATTGAAGTTACGGTTGCCGGTGTCGAGAAGGTTAATAATTCTTTGACCTTTTTTTGAATCTTTGATAAATATTCGCCAGATCGATACAGCCCGACATCCTCCAAGATGTTCAATAGAGACTTATAGTATTCCTTCAAGCTTTCGGAATTACTTTTGGAAATCCGGGAACGCATCCGTGGACAATTCGCGAGGATTGTTGCGGCTTTCAGACCGAAGTAAAGCTGCCAAAGGTATTTGAAATCGTCGATAGAATTCGGATTAATTTCATGGATCTCAGCGTATGTAAGATATTCGTCGCTATTTATGCCGTACGCTGGAATGCCATAAATTTCTTCAAACCGGTTTTGAAGGAGATTTGCAAAACGAAATGTATCCTGAGACAATAGACGAAATATGGCGCTCTTACCAGACCCCTTCCCTCCTAAAAGCAAGGTATGATGTGGTTGAAGAGCCTGTTTCAACAAATCGGTACCTATGAAGCAGTTTGATAGTTTGTCGTCAGTTTCAGCATCAACTTTTCCGAAAGATAGGCTTGATAATATTTGATGGGAATCCATCAAAGATTTTTTCCTTTTTTTACTATTGATTTATTTAATAGATAAAACCTTTCGTAATTTCATCAACGTTTCCCGGATATCCTCGGAAATCAATTTAGTATCCCCTAAAATGGGCATGAAGTTGGTGTCGCCGTTCCACCTCGGTACTATATGAAAATGTATGTGCTCGTCTATTCCTGCCCCTGCGCTCCTGCCTATGTTCGACCCAATATTGTATCCGTCTGGTTTCATTATCTCGGTCAATGCCCACGATATCTTTTTAAGTAAAGACATAATTTCTAGAGATTCATCATCGGTGAGGTCAGTAAAATTAGATATATGTCTATATGGAACTACCATGAGATGTCCGCTATTATATGGATACAGATTCATAACTACATAGCAACATTTTCCTTTCGTAACAACATAGTCATCGTTCTCAGAAATTTGTTGGTAAGCTTTACAAAGGATGCATTCACTCGACGGTTCTTCGGAAAACGATGCAATATACTTAGAGCGCCAGGGTGAAAACATTCTCTGCATAATATCTTATTCCTCTTCTTCTATCTTGCTCTTTTCGAAGTCCGCAATAATCTTCTCTTGAATTTCTCTTGGTACTTCTTCATAGAAAGAAAATTTTTGTTTGTGAATACCACGACCTTGCGTCATCGACCTGAGATTTGTTGAGTAGCGATATAATTCTTTTAAAGGAACCAACGCTTTTATAATCTGATTATGTCCTTCTGATTCCATTCCAAGAATCTTACCTCTTCTACTCGATATATCACCCATCACGTCGCCCATATAATCTTCGGGAACAGTAACTTCTATTTCGTAAATCGGTTCCAACATAATCGGTTTTGCTTCTTTAAATCCTTTCTTGAAGCCCATTCTGCCTGCAATCTTAAATGAATGTTCATCAGAGTCAACAGTATGATAAGAGCCATAAAACAGAGTTACTTTGACGTCTATTACCTTGTAACCTGCGACCACGCCGTTTTCCATTGCTTCGACAATACCTTTCTCTACC
>JAHJVF010000265.1 GCA_018828505.1 Bacteroidota bacterium
ATATCAAAATATCTGTTTACCGAAGCTTTGCGTAGGTAAACTTGAACTGTGGCAGGCACTTTGGCGTGCAGGCACGAAATCCCGACTTGTCGGGATGAAGTGTAGCATTGATTTTCAATTTTGACCTTTTTTGATTCGGCTCATCTATAAACTTTTTAGGGAGTCCTGTTTAAGGCTCATGTTAAATCCACAACGCTTAAAAATTCATTTGGTGGTCATAAACTGCTTTAGACTGCATAAATAATTCATTTACGAAAAAATTCTTTTAGATTCTGGGGCAGCTCAATATCAGTCAAAAATTTTCCCCTTACCCATTTTTACATTTGATTTCCATGGATTAATGATATATTTGTAACCAAAAATTAAGGTGTCCTCCAATTTTGGATTTTACAGATAAACTTCACTTCATGCAGTGTATAAATGAAAACTGCAAAGTGTTTCATTTAGTCCGAGCAAGCCAAATCGAACTCTCCGATTCAATGTTATGCGATAGGTGCCGCAGCAAAAAAGAAAAAGAGCACGTTGTACAGTGTTTAGCTTGTAAAGTTATATTAGATTTCATCCCACTGCTCGCAAATGAAACTCCAAATGTTCTTTATGTCGAAAGATGTTCTCTCTGCGGAGGGACTTTTGAAGACGAGGTAAAAATTATCGGCAGTCACTTGAACGAACTTTATTTTTAAGTTCGATTTTATAATTCATTTATTTGGGATTTCTTCTCACAAAACTCTTTTCGCCCACTCGTATAAAATTATCGATGCAGCAATGGAAACGTTTAACGATTCAGCTTTACCGAATTTTGGAATGGCAATCACGTCATTTACAATTTCATTGAGCTGATCACTAACTCCTGATGATTCATTCCCAAAAATCACAGCACAATTTTCCGTGAATTCAATTTGCTTTAGACTTTTTCCGCTTGTTGAGGTAGAGTAGACCCGGCAATCACGCGCTTTCAATTTTTCACAAAATGTGAAAAGCTCAACATTTTCTACCACCGGCAAATGAAATATTGAGCCCATTGATCCTTTGACAACTTTAGGATTTGTCAGCTCAACAGAAGTTTCATCACTTACAATACCATTTACTCCGAACCAATCTGCCGATCGAATTATCGTTCCGAAGTTACCCGGATCGGAAATGTTTTCAAGAATTAAAAATCTTTTCTTTGGCAAGGTCAACAATTCAGCTTCGTCGAGTATCTTTCTTTCAACGATGGCTGCAATTTGAGATGAAGTTTTATCGTTAGAAAATTTTTCAAAATCTTTTAGCGAGGAAATTGCAACCGGAAGTTGTTTATTTCTCAGTTCTTCCAAAAGTTTTTCATTCTTACTTGAGACGTCTTCCGAGAAAAATACTTCCACTATCTTCCAATCTGATGCAAGACATTCCGAAAGTATTTTTTCTCCTTCGATCACAAACAAGCTCTCTTTTTCCCTGAACTTTTTTTGCCGAAGACTTGAGAGTAGTTTTAATTTTGATTTTGAAAGAGCCATAACAATTTTTATATTTTTCTAAATTGAAACATTTGTGCTTGATAAGGCATCAATTCAAGAAATAATCCCTCATAGAACATCTCATCTCCGCTGCGCTGATATTTTTGGTCGCTCAATCTATCCTCGATAACAAATTCATACCCAAATAAACTAAAACTTTCAATTTTTACTCTACACTGAGATTGATATCCGGAAAAATTCACAACGACTAAATCTTTTTCGAGCTTATCGTTCTCATAAAAATAGATTATAAAATTCTGATACGAAGGGCTACGTTCCCATGCTGGGAGAGGATTCAATGCTTTAAAGTAACCATCTTTAATTGCAGATTTTTGGATTACTTCAAAAAGTTTTTTATAGAATTGATGAATTTCAACATCTATTTTTTCCGGTTGTATTCTGATCAGCTGAACTGCATGCGGAATTTTTCTCCCCTCAAGCTGACCTTCGTGCAGCAGTTTTACGGCGGGAAGCGAATAGTTCAACACAGCACACGCATAATGTTTTTCCCGGGCAAGAATTGATGCGACTCTTTGTTCGTCATGATTTTCGAGAAATACCAACCTCCCTTTTTCGAATGAGAATGTATGCTGAATGTACTCCCTAAGTCTTGGACAATTATAGTGTGTTAGGCAATCATAAAGTTTTTTATCGTAAACATAATCGAATCCAAGATCGAGCATGATCTTTTCCTTATCCCAATAGACTTCAGCGATAAAAAGAAAATCGGGTTTAACATTTCTCACAGCAGAAATTGCATCGTACCAAAATTCTTTTCCGCTCGGGACAATATCCGGAGGAAGAGGATAATCTTTCCAATTTGAATTAAATACTTCGCTTAATAATAACATCGACATATCGCATCTAACACCGTCACATAAATTCGAAAGTTTTATCAACTCTTTCGTCATGTAGTTTTGAACAGCTTTTGATCGATAGTCTAATTGCAAAGTATCCTTCCAGGCGGGAAAATACGGGTCTTTCCCATGAGCCAGAAAAAGATTTCCTGTAACAATCTCCTTTTTAAAATAATTGACTGTTCTTTCTGGCGGGATTGGTTCGTTAACTCTTATAAAATATTCAGGATGTTTTTCGACAATTGGATTATCAAGTGCAACGTGATTTGGGACAAAATCGAGAATTATTCCGATATCAAATCTCTCTTTAAGCTTTTGCCGAAAATCTCGAAAAGCTTTTATTCCGCCAAAATCTTTTGCGATCTCATATTTTTTAATTGCATATGGCGATGCCATTACATCGTTTTCGGTCCAATCGGAAAGACATTCAGTATATTTGCCATGAAGTTCCTGCAATTCAAAAGCGAGCTTTCTGCCGGTCTGGCTTTGTTCGTAAATTCCTATCAGCCAAATATATTTCACTCCGATATTCTTCAGTTCGGTAAAGAATGAATCGGGTAAATCGTTAAGTGTTTTAATTGAATTGAGGTTTGATTTGAAGCGATAGAATAGTTCCCGTATATCGACTTCGTAAATTAATTCTGTGTTGTTCATCTTAGATCAAGAAATATCTTGCCTCCGGGTGATGAATAATTATTGCTGATGTGCTTTGTTCAGGAATCATCTGATACTCTTCTGTTAAAGAAACATCGATGCGGGAGGGATCGAGCAGCTGAAATAATTTCAGTTGATCCTCCAAATTTGGACAAGCCGGATATCCGAATGAATATCGTGAGCCGCGGTATCCCTGCTGAAATAATTTTTTAATGTCTTTAGCATCTCGATCTGCAATTCCCAGTTCTTCGCGGATTTTTTTATGCCAATACTCTGCGAGCGCTTCGGCAGTTTCAACAGACATCCCATGAAAGTAGAGATAATCTGTATAATGATCATCTTTGAAAAGCTGCTGTGAATATTCGGTAGCGATTTTTCCAACGGTAACAACCTGGAATGCAACAACATCAAATTTTTCCGAATCAATCGGGGTAATATAATCCGCAATACATAAATGCTGTTTATCAGACTGCCGCGGAAAATTAAATCGTAGATATTCTTTTAGGTCGTTTTTATTTATCTCACCATTGTAATTCCAGGTATTAATTATGTGAGTTTTATCATAAGATTTCGGAACGTATATAATAAGATCATTCCCTTCAGATTTAGCGGGAAAATATCCGTACACGACTTCTGGTTTTAGAAGTTTCTTTTCTTTTATTTCATTTTGAAGATTTTCGAAAACCGGCAGTACCTTTTCTTCAAGAATTATCTGATACTCCTCGTCTGATTTATTTTTCTTTCGGTACTGCCATTGTCCCCGGAACAATGCTGTTTGATTGATGTAAGGAAATATTTCCTCGAGCTGAATATCCGTAACTAATTTTGCCCCCCAGAATGGCGGAAGTGGAAATGATTCAAGTCTTGTAATCTTGTTCGTAATTTTAACATTTTCTTTTTCGTAGAGAGATATCTTTGCATCGCTTCCGACGAGAGTTTCTTTTTGTGCTTCATCTTCTTCAATAAGTGAAACCTTCGATTTCTTTGTCTCGGTAAATTCACCTGACTTCATCTTTTCCATGAACCGTAATCCATCGAAAGCATTAGCGGCATAAGAGACGTTTCCGTTGTAAATTTTTGAAAGATCGTTTTCAACATAGCGTCGTGTCAATGCTGCACCCCCAAGAACGACAGGAATTTTCAGTTCCCGCTCATTTATAACTTCGAGATTTTCTTTCATGATCAAAGTTGATTTTACAAGCAATCCGCTCATTCCGATTGCATCTGCTTTTTGTTTATGCAACTCTTCGATCATCATTTCGATTGAACATTTAATTCCAAGATTGTAAACGGTATATCCATTGTTCGTCAAGATAATATCGACAAGATTTTTCCCGATATCGTGAACGTCCCCTTTTACAGTTGCAAGTACAAGCTTTCCTTTTGACTCTCCTTCCAGCTTATCCATAAACTGTTCGAGGTGTAAAACTGCATTCTTCATAACTTCAGCACTTTGAAGAACAAATGGAAGCTGCATTTGTCCCGAGCCGAATAACTCGCCGACAGTTTTCATCCCATCGAGCAAAATATTGTTAATGATGTCCAGGGCAGAATATTTTTTTAACGCTTCATCTAGATCGGTCTGCAGCCCGATCTTATCTCCATCTATGATTCTATGTTTTAATTTTTCTTCAATTGAAACAGCTTCTCTTTTTTCCTTCGCCTTAACCTCGGCCTTAGCCTTAGAATAATATTCCATCAATTCATGTAAGGGGTCGTAGATCAGTCTTTTATTTGAATTATCACTCATTAGTGCCAAATAATTTCGATTAAATAAGCCTGCTTCACTAGACGCCTGTGTGCCATAACGCCCGCATATCAAAATACCTGTTTACCGAAGCTTTGCGTAGGTAAACTTGAACTGTGCTATACACTTTGGCGTGCAGGCTCGCCTACGGTGAGCAGGCACGAAACGCCTGCTTGCCGAATGCCTGCCTTCGCCGAAGCTACGCGCGGGCAGGTAGAATCTGCTCATAAATATAACTAAGGTTAGAATGAAAAGAAATTATTTTAGATGTGCTCAGTTTATTAAAAAAGTAACAAGAGAAAAAACTTCCCCGCGACATATGCCTCAAAAGATTTTTTCAATTACTGCCAATCACAAAAAGCGGAAAACCTGTCGAGCTTGCTGTCAAAGCAATTCTCGGAGGGAAAGAAGTCTCAAATAAAAATGCTTTAGCAAATCCAAAAGTTCTTGAAGAGATCGAGCAAATAAGAATGGAATTGATCAAGTCATTTCAAGAAAATTAATTCCTACTGGTTATTCTAAATTCTCACTCTCCTCAGTTGAAATAGATTCTCTAAATATTTGCGCCAATTCATCTTCAAAGAAAAACTTCTCCTGTCCAAATGCCGGTTTTAATTCATCAAGCCAGATTGCTTTTTCATCATATTCTGCGAAGAACGGGCGTGCCGCCCAATCTGGATTTCTTCCCTGTATCATTCTCATGGTAAGAACTTTCTGTTCACCGATTTCCCCAACACCAAGTATTTGAACCTTGCCCGGTGTGCATGACATGCTGGGGCCTCGTACTGTCCGGCAAACTCCGCTCACTTTTTGATATGCGCCACGGAAAATCTCCCACGCTCGGACTAATGGGACAGCGAAATAGTCCTGAGCACCCGTATCACGTGCTACAAACATATAATAAGGTATCATACCAAGATCGACTTGCTTTCGCCACATCTCTGCCCAAACATCTGGCGAATCGTTAATGTGTTTTAGTACAGGAGACTGGGTGCGTATCTGCGCTCCGGTTTTTCTTAATTCCGCAGTTGCAATCTTTACAGCTTCTGTATCCAATTCTTTTGGATGATTGAAATGAGCCATTATTGCTAAATGAATTCCCGAATCAGAAACTTTTTTAAAAAGATCAAGAAGTTCTTTTGCATCGTTATCCGTAAGAAATCTATACGGCCAATAAGCAAGAGCTTTTGTACCAATTCTAATAGTTTTAAGGTTAGGAATATCTCCCGATAGAAGAGCATCAATATAGGCTGACAATAATTTTGTTTTCATCACCAAGGGATCACCGCCGGTAAATAAAACGTCCGTAGCTTCCGGATTTTCTTTAAGATACTTTACAAGCAACTCCGATTCTTTCATCGCGAATTTGAACTCATTCATACCAACAAACTGGGGCCAGCGAAAACAAAATGTACAATATGCATGGCAAGTTTGTCCCTGACTTGGAAAAAATAAAACCGTTTCGCGGTATTTATGCTGCATTCCTTTTAACCGTTGATCGTCGAGTTTAGGAACGTTATGTTCTAGTTGTCCGGCAGGATGTGGATTAAGCTGATGTCTAATTTCATTTGCGGCGTTTTTGATTTCTTCCCGAGAAGCTCCTTTATCTAATAGGTCTTCAATGAGCTTATAATGATGCGGCAGCAACATCTCTTTCTGTGGAAAAGTTAAGACATAGATCGGATCTTCAGGAATGTTATTCCAATCGATTAATTCATCAATTACGTAATTATTAACTTTGAAGGGAAGAACATTTCCAACAACTTCAATGTTTTTAATTAGCTCAGGATTTAATTTCTGAATTTGAGGTATCGTCTTAAAATTATGAAGCGAATAAGACCTAAATTCTGACGCAATAATTTCATCTTTTCCCTTAAACATTAAATTATCTCCTTTCTTATTTTTGGATGTCTTCATGTAATCTTACCCGATAAATTACATTTTAACTCCTCCTACATCCAATGTGTCCCAGACTTTGAGGGAATATAATAAGGATTATTTTTTAGAAATACAAAACAGCAAAAAAACTGAAAAAATCGAACAAAAAATTCGCTTATTAATCAATCACTTTCTTCATAAATTTGCTCGCAATAAAAATGACTTAATATAGGAACGAATAGATGAAGAACTTTATTTCCCTTTTTTCATTAATAATATTAAATGAGTATCTTGATATACTACAAATTTGCTTGCAGCATGTATAGTTAATTCGTTGAGTTATTAATTATCAGTAACTCACCCTAAATCCCTCTCTTAAAAAGAGAGGGACTTTGAAAATCGAGCGAAATCGC
>JAHJVF010000266.1 GCA_018828505.1 Bacteroidota bacterium
CCTTTACCCGAAGAATTCGAAATCATCGGGAATAAGATTGTTGACGCAGCATATACTGTTCACAAAACTTTAGGACCAGGTTTACTGGAAAAAGTATATGAAATTTGTTTCTGCCACGAATTAACAAAAAGGGGCATAAAGTATCTGCGCCAGATTGATATTCCAATTGTTTATGATGGATTACCTTTCAAGAGGGATTAAGATTGGATGTTTTAGTTGAGGATAAAATAATTTGTGAAATTAAAGCAATGGATTTAATCAATCCTATTTGGGTAGCACAAGTTCTAAGTCATTTAAAATTAACTAATAAACGATTAGGTTATTTAATCAACTTTAATGTTATTAATATTGGACAAGGTATCAAGCGATTTGTTTTATAAATTTTAGTGGAATTTCGTGTTTTTGTGTTTTAGTGGCAAAAATAATTGGACAACCTAATAAGTAACGAAAAAGGATTACAAATGGAAAAATTATCGAATAAAGAAAAGATGAAAATCCCGCGTCAGCCGATGCCGGAACAAGATCCTTTAAAAAGAAACACAAATTTCAGTGAAGTAAATCTTGGCTTCACTCCTGAACTTGCTCAAAAAGAAGCAATGCGATGTCTCGAATGTAAAACCCAACATTGCATCGAGGGTTGTCCTGTACGAGTTCAGATTCGTGATTTTATTACTCTCGTTGCCGTTGGCGATTTTCTTGGTGCGGCAAGAAAAATTAAAGAGGACAATCTGCTTCCGGCAATTTGCGGGAGAGTCTGCCCGCAGGAAGAACAATGCGAAATTGTCTGTGTTACAGGTAAAAAAGGCGATCCTGTAGCAATTGGAAGATTAGAAAGATTTGTCGCTGACTACGAAAGAGTTAATGTCGGGTTCGTTAAACAGGAATTAAAACCCAGCAATGGAAGGAAAGTCGCCATCATTGGAAGTGGACCAGCTGGTCTTTCGTGTGCCGGTGATCTCATCCAAATGGGTTATGAGGTAACTGTATTCGAAGCACTTCACGAGCTTGGGGGAGTTTTGATTTATGGAATTCCCGAATTCAGGTTGCCGAAAGATATTGTAAAATATGAAATAGATAATCTCGCAAAGATGGGAGTTGAGTTCATAACTAATTCGGTAATTGGCAGAACCGATACAATCGATGAACTTCTTTCAAATGGCTACGATGCGGTTTTTGTTGCAACCGGTGCAGGACTTCCTTATTTCATGGATATTCCAGGCGAGAATTTAATTGGAGTTTATTCGGCGAATGAATTTCTTACACGTGTAAATTTGATGAAGGCGTATCGTTTCCCTGAATTCGATTCACCAATTATAAATGTAAAGAATAAAAATGTTGCAGTAATTGGTGGTGGAAATACTGCAATGGATGCTGTAAGAACTGCAAAACGTCTTGGTGCAAAGAATTCTTATATAATTTACCGCCGATCTGAAAAAGAAATGCCTGCACGTATTGAAGAAGTGCATCATGCAAAAGAAGAGGGTGTGATTTTCAAAATTCTCGAAGCACCGACTGAATATATTGGCGATGAAAACGGCTGGCTCAAAGCAGCGAAAATTATTAAGATGGAACTTGGTGAGCCTGATGCAAGCGGCCGCCGCCGTCCGGTTCCGCTCAAAGGCTCCGAGTATTATCTCGATATTGATGTAACTGTTGTTGCAATTGGAAATGGTTCGAATCCACTCATTTCTCAAACCACTCCCGATTTGAATGTGAATAAATGGGGGAACATACTTGCTGATGAAAGTGGTGCAACTTCAAAAGAGGGTGTGTTTGCCGGCGGAGATATTGTAACAGGCGGAGCTACCGTAATTCTCGCAATGGGCGCTGGGAGGAACGCTGCAAAGACAATCGATGAGTATTTGAAGAAGAAATACGAACCTCAGACTGAACCTGTTAATTAGTGACTGGAACAGTCATTCTGAGGAGAAGCTGACTCATAAGTAGGTTTTCTCGATACTCCCGACAAGGGTTAATAATAGCTTGTCGGGAACTCGTAAACCTGCAAAATTTAAACGGTTCTCGCCTGCCTCGTAAGTCCTGGTTCGGCGGGCAGGAGTAGTCCCGCAGCTGACGGACGTATCGAGAGAACTTTTTGGTCAATCTCGAATGGTTCCTTTTCGTTTTATTTCAGACCAAATTTCAGGGGCTAAGAAAATATTAAATCATTTTGCCAAATAAATTGTTGAAATGATTTCGTAGAATTGTATTCGAAATAGCTTCTTAGAGTAAAATCTTCAAATTTTTTAATTTAACAGCGAGAATATTAAAAGGGTAAAATGCAAAGTAAACAGCTCACGTCCAATATCAGAAATTCTAATTACGATTTTGAACTTGGCGTCAAAGGATTATCATATGAGGATCTTTTTAATTACGAAGGTCTAAAAAAACTTAATGCAAATTTTCTGAATTATTTTAAGACTAAAGATGAAAATCTTTTCAACGAGTTCTTGGAATATCAAAATGGAAAAGAACTTTCCGATATTGAAGAAAGCGAGCTTGTAATTGCTGCGAGCAGATTCTTAAGCGAATACATCGGAAAGCTGTTTGGAATCGAGAAAGAATTAAAAGAACTGATCGAGAAAACCCGTTTGGAAGACCCGATATTCAGGTTCAAAAAAGAATTTGTCCAAAGACGAGTTTTAAAAAAGTACAAGTCTGTAGATATCAAGGAATTTAATGTCCGAAATTTAACGTTTCAAATTGAAAGGATTAAGAAGCTCTTTTTTTCTCATTTCGATTGGAAAGATGAAGAATTATCGACTGCGATCTTTGTTAATAGGTTCGCCGATCTGGAAAGAGCATATAAAGATAAAATTGAAACTATTAATGAGCCAAAAAAAATTCATCCCGACGAAATTAAATTCGCTGCTGAGCTTATCTCAGAATTAACTAAAAATGAGAACTTCAAAGAATATTCAAATAAGAAATTCAACACAGAAATCGATAAATATGAATTTATTAAATTGATTCTTTCACTCCTTGAACGGTGGGTATATTGGCTTTTTATCGATCGTGTAAATAATGAAAAAACAAAGCATTGGGTGAGTTTCAAAATTCCTCAGAATATTGATTACTTCAATTTGGTGGATGTTGAGCGACCAAATCCCAATTGGAATGAAGTAATGATAGGAAATGAAAAACATTATCGAAGAAGAGATGGCTTCAAGTTGACTGATGAAAGATTTTCCAAACGTGAAGTCCAATCTGAAGTTGATTATTGCGTCCTCTGTCATAAACGAGATAAAGATTTTTGTTCAAAAGGATACCCTGCAGGTAAACCTGAAGGTAAAGGAGAAAAAGATAAATCGATCAGAACAAATCCGCTTGGAATAAAACTTACCGGTTGTCCGCTTGAAGAAAAAATCTCGGAAGCGCATGAACTCAAAAGCGAAGGATTATCTTTCGCTGCACTCGCAGTGATCATGATAGATAATCCAATGGTCCCTGGAACAGGACATCGTATTTGCAACGATTGCATGAAATCATGCATTTATCAAAAACAAGAGCCAGTAAACATTCCCCAAATTGAAACGAGAATTCTTACAGATGTACTCGACTTACCTTACGGATTTGAAATATATCATTTGTTAACGCGATGGAATCCGCTGAACCGTCAAAGACCAATTGAGCTTCCCTTCAATGGAAGGAAAGTCTTGGTTGTTGGATTGGGCCCTGCAGGTTATTCGCTTGCACACTTTTTATCGAATGAAGGATTCGGTGTCGTTGCAATAGACGGACTCAAGCTTGAGCCAATGCCTGAAGAATTGATAGGAGATGAGAGTACCCTTCCGAAGCCATTAAAAAATTTCACAGATATTTATAAGGAACTCGACGAAAGAGTTCTGGCAGGATTCGGAGGAGTCTCTGAATATGGAATTACAGTCAGATGGGATAAAAACTTTTTGTCGGTAATTTATCTTTCACTTCTGCGTCGGTCAAACATTAAAATGTACGGCGGAATAAGATTCGGTGGGACAATAACTATTGACGATGCGTGGAACTACGGATTCGATCACATTGCGATAGCGACCGGTGCTGGAAAGCCAACAATAATTAATATCAAGAATAATATTAGTCGTGGAGTACGTAAAGCAAGTGATTTTCTTATGGCACTTCAACTTACCGGCGCCGCAAAAAAGTCTTCGATGGCGAATCTTCAAGTCCGTTTGCCTGCGATTGTAATTGGCGGTGGATTGACTGCAATCGATACAGCAACCGAACTGATGGCTTACTATCCTGCTCAAGTCGAAAAATATTTAGAACGTTACGAGAAGATTGTCGCAGAATTTGGTGAGGAAAAATTCTACTCTGTATTAGATGAAGAAGAAAAACAAATCGCAAAAACATTCCTTGAGCATGGTAAAGAAATTCATCAAGAAAGAAAAAGAGCGGAAGATAAAAATGAGAAGCCGAATTTTATTCCTCTCATCCGTAAGTGGGGAGGAGTAAAAATCGCCTACAGGAAGGGAATGGTGGATTCCCCGGCATATCGTCTTAATCACGAAGAAATAATCAAAGCTTTTGAAGAAGGAATAGAATTCATTGAAAAGCTAAATCCGACCGAAGCAGTGCTCGATAAACACGGCTCACTCGTAAAAGTAAAATTTCTCAAACAATCTGAGTTAAATGGGAAATGGTGCGACTCCGGTGAGGAGATCATTCTTTATGCTCGTTCAATGTTTGTTGCAGCAGGAACAAGTCCGAACATTGTTTATGAGAAAGAATTTCCCGGTTCATTTGAGCTTGACAAGTGGAAATACTTTTTTCAATCGTTCAAATTAGGTAACGGTTCTAATAATGTTTCTGATTTGCTTAAGGTAAAGGAAGGAGAGAGCGGATTTTTCACATCATATTACAAAGATGGTAAGTACATAAGTTTTTATGGCGATAATCATCCCGAGTTTGCCGGTAATGTTGTAAAAGCAATGGCTTCGGCAAAGTTTGGTTATAAACAAATATCAAAACTATTCAAGAATGATATCGAGAATTGTGAGAGAAATTATGTAAAGAAAAAAAAGGATTTTAGGCAGTTGATCAAGCGTTTAGACGATGAAATCATCGCAGAGATTAAAGAAGTTATTCGACTAACTCCGAGCATCACCGAGATTATTGTCCGAGCACCGATGCAAGCAAAAAAATTCCAGCCCGGACAGTTTTATCGTATGCAAAACTATGAAGTAAACAGCCGGTTAATCGAAGGGACCACTTTAATGATGGAAGGAATTGCTTTGACCGGAGCCTGGGTTGATGTTGAAAAGGGATTGCTCGGTATGATAGCACTTGAGCTTGGAGTAAGCTCTAAACTTCTGAGTACATTAAAGCCTGGTGAAAAAGTGATTGTGATGGGACCTACCGGCGCACCGACACATATCCCGGAAAATGAAAATGTCATGCTGATCGGCGGCGGATTAGGGAACGCAGTTCTTTTCTCAATCGCAAAAGCAATGAAAGAGAAAAATAATAAGATCATTTACTTTGCCGGTTATAAAAAGCCTGAAGATGTTTACAAAATGGAAGAAATTGAACATTCAGTCGATCAAGTTGTGTGGGCAACAGACATTGAGCCTGCAATAAAGCCACGAAGAAAACAGGATTTGAATTTTGTTGGTAACATAGTTCAAGCAATGACTGCTTATGCTAAAGGACAAATCGACGGTAAGATAATGAAGTTAGATAAAATAAATCGAATCATTGCAATCGGCAGCGATAGAATGATGGAGGCTGTAAAAAATGCACGTTACAGTGAGCTATCCCCCTATTTGAATCCGAATCACATCGCAATCGGAAGTATCAATTCAATGATGCAGTGTATGATGAAAGAAATTTGTGCTCAATGTCTGCAGAAACATATCGATCCAAAAACCGGAAAAGAAACGATTGTATTCTCATGCTTTAATCAAGATCAACCTTTGGATTTTGTGGATTTCACAAATCTGAGTGAAAGGTTAAAACAAAACAGCGTACTTGAGAAGCAGGCGAATTTATTTTTCGATTATCTGATAAGGAAAGAACCCCGAAATGAATGAGGTTTTAAAATAGGAACGCGGATTATTAAGATTAATTATGATTTTTTATGTTATCAGTGCAAATCATAAAAATCTCAGTGAAAGTCCAATGGATATAACGATCGGCGTTTCAATTTTTCTTATCAATTGAACTTTCATCCCCTTATTTCTATTTTAGTTAAAGAAACGAGTATTATTCATCAGATTATAATAGAATGCCAAAAATAACTGACGAGACTATCAAAGCGATTGCATCTTCCTTCCTTAAGCAGGCAAAAAAGTATGGGTTTGCTTTAAATGATTATCTGAAGTTCACAAACATTCTTCTGGACGAAGCATTAAAATCATCGCCTGATGAGAAAAGAGCAGTTGACAAAAAAATTATTTACAACATCTCTGCTGACCTAAATTTTCCTCTGAAGACTGAGCGTTTGATCATTCGTGAGATGATGAAAAAAGATATTCCGATTGTCAAGCATTGGCTGGAAGATGAAGAGGGAAAAGGTTTTTTACAATCGAGAAGCTCAGGCAGAACCGATTCTATCGAAGAATTATTTGAAGATGAGTATAACATTTTTGGGATCATTACTTTACTCGATAAGACTCCGATAGGTTTGATAGCTTATCTCAATGTCGATGAAATGCAGAAGAAAGCCGAAATGAGAAAAATGATCGGAGCGCTCGATCAAAGAGGCAAAAGATTCGGAAATGAAGCATCTAAAATTTGGATTGAGTACGGACTTTACTCACTTGGACTTGAGAAAATTTATGTAACGACTTTCAATACGAATATTAAAAATATCAGAATAAATGAGATGCTCGGTTTTAGAGTTGAAGGGTTGATGCAAAATGAAATTAAGATCGACGGTGAATATCATGACCTGTTAAAGATGAATCTGCTAAAAGAATGGTTTGAAGAAAAAAGAAAAGAGCTAAAATGAAAATCGGAATTACTTGTTATCCAACCTATGGCGGAAGCGGCGTCATTGCAACGGAATTAGGAAAAGCTCTTGCCGACCGCGGTCACGAAATCCATTTCATCTCATACGGAATTCCTATGAGATTAACGCAGCTAAAAGAAAATATTTTTTATCACGAAGTTGAAATCAGTAACTATCCGCTTTTCGAATTTCCTTTGTATGACTTGGCTTTAACCAGTAAAATGGTTGAAGTCTGCAAATATGAAAAGATAGATATACTGCATGTGCATTATGCAATCCCGCACTCGGTAAGTGCCATGCTCGCAAAACAGATTATAATTGAAAATGGAGAAACTCTAAAATTTACAACCACGCTTCATGGTACGGACATAACGCTTGTTGGGCTTGAGCCCTCTTTTCTTCCACTTGTTAAATTCAGTATTGAAAGAAGCGATGGGGTAACGGCAGTTTCAAACTTCTTAAAGGAAAAAACTCTTACTAACTATAAGATTAAAAAAGAAATCGAAGTGATTCCGAATTTTGTTGATACGGAAGTTTATAAGCCGAAGGAAGATTGTGTATTCAAACAACATTTTGCTCCAAAAGGGGAAAAAGTCTTAGTTCATATTTCGAATTTTAGGCCTGTTAAGCGTGTACCAGATGTAATAAAGATTTTAGCTGAAGTTAAAAAGAAAGTCCCAACAAAATTAATTCTTGCAGGTGATGGACCCGACCGTTCTGAATGTGAGAGACTTGTGAGAGAGATGGATTTAAAGCAAGATGTTCACTTTCTCGGCAAACAAGAAGCCGTGGTTGATATCTTGAACGCAAGCGACCTATTTATCATGCCAAGTCAATCGGAGAGCTTTGGTTTATCTGCACTAGAAGCTATGGCTTGCGGACTTCCTACTATTTCGACAAGCATTGGCGGGCTGCCTGAACTCGTTGTCCATGCCGAAACAGGTTTTATTGCAGAGATTGGAGATATAGACCGCATGGCAAAATATGCAATTGATCTTTTAAGTAACGAAAATAAATACAAGTTATTTTCAGAGAATGCGAGAATGCGAGCTGTTAAATGCTTCGACAAGGAAAAAATCGTTAAGCAATACGAGAACCATTATATCAGGGTACTTAGCTCATGAAACAAAAAATTTATTGTGCTGGACCAATTAGTGGTGATGTGACCTTTCAAAAAAGTTATCGTCGAATTATTAAATTAGTTAACGAATTGGGAGCTTTGGCGCTTCACGAGCCGGATTTAGTTCCTAACACAAATCTCAACGACAAAGAAATTTATGATCGAGATATAAAATGGCTTGAAGAATCAAAAGGAGTAATTGCTGAAGTTTCAGCCCCCAGTCTTGGAGTTGGATTTGAAATTTCATATGCGTTATTCACTCTGAAGAAACCGGTGCTTGCACTTTATTCCAATCAGGTTAAAAGACTCTCAGCAATGATAAAAGGCTGTGATAATAATTCACTGACTGTCAAGTGTTATCAAAATGAAATTGAGCTGGAAATGTTTGTACGCGGGTTCTTGGAAGATTTATTAAAGAAGGGTTAAACGTTTACTTAGAAATGAATACGCATAAAAAAAGCTGGTACGTTTTTTATACGAAATCAAGATTTGAGAAGAAAATCGATTTGGCTTTGGTTGAAAAAGGAATTGAAAGTTATCTCCCGCTTATCACCGTATGGAGAAGGTGGAGTGACCGGAAAAAGAAAGTCGAAGAACCTCTTTTTAAGAGTTACATCTTTGCACATGCGAATGAAAAGGAGCGCCTTGAAGTTCTTCAAACCCAGGGAGTTGTTAAGTGTATAATGTTTAATAGAAGATTAGCGATCGTTCCAGATTTTCAGATCGAAGGAATAAAACGATTGCTCGAACATAAAGCTGAATCGTTAGTAGTCGGAGAATGTTTTAATAAAGGGGACAAAATTAAAGTTATTTCCGGTCCACTTGAAGGAATGGAAGGGATTGTTGAAATGAAAAGCGATGGTAACTGGGTTGTTTTCAATATAGAATCTATCGGAAAATCAATGCGTGTAAAGTTAAGTGCGGCTGATGTAACTAGCATCGTTAAAAGTTATTAAAAATTATTTCCTATTAACCAAAATTGACATCAAAATTTGTTTGAAAAATGATCAAGTTAAAATTGTAAATAAATGTATTTCTATAAATAATTTTGGATTCGGAAATTGTTAAAAAACTAAACACAATTTCTTGGAGACGTTGTGTCCTTCATTTATTAAAACTTTAACGGTTTATATGCATTAAACTTCTGTTAAATGCCTAATTGAAATCAAAAATACTATTAAAATATTTTGCTATCTTTGATTTAGTTTCAAATGCAATTATTTTAAAAAATTACATACTTAACCTTTTAGGGAAAAGACTATATGAGCTATTGGACAGATTTAAGTATCGAATATGCTAATCAGAAGTCTTACTTAGATGACTTATTCCAAGTTTATCCAACAATACCAGAAGGTATCAGAGAGGTCAATGATGAATTATGGAGTAGTATCGAGAAAGCATTTAAGAAAAAAGAAAATAGGAAGTTGGTAAATGAATTGCTGAAACTGAAATTATTTCCTATCAAGGACAGTATGAATGAATGTGTAAAAAATATGTTTATTGACTTTTAAAAATAAACCATATAAATCAGTTGTGAATTTCTGTTGATATTATATGAGCTTGCAATAGAATTATAATGCATAGGTCGTCTTTGTAACATGTAATAATATTTAATTTACTTGTGAAAAAGGAATAAATCTATGGATTTAAGCGGTCATATTATTTGTTTATCCATCCCTATAGGAATAAGTATTATTTATGAACTGATCGAAACAAAAGGTAATTCAGGTTTAACAGAATGGATTGTCACAGCAATTACAGAATTTAAGTTCGATTTAATTGCACATATTTGTTTTATTTTTGGCTTCTACATATTATTCATAATTGTTGAAAGTGAAGGTTCATCGTTACTTAAAATTCTTGCATATTCTTTAATTATAATAGCTTTAATAAAGTTTTACAAAATATACAATGATAAATGGAGAAGATGGCTGACTATTAAAATGGAAATAAGAAATGGCTGGAATATGGACGAACTGTGTTCGTTGTGAATACAAGTTTCATCGGTCTGAAAAATATTGCCCTCAATGTGGAGAGGAAAATACGATTAATCAATGAGTTCACTCAAAAAAGCTCAACTTAAACAACTTTGCTTTTTAGTTTTATTGTTGAAAAAAACTGTCAATTAAAAATTTTAGGGACTGTTTGTCCTTAAAAATCTTCGTGTAATATTTTTTTGTTTAAGTTTTATCCCG
>JAHJVF010000267.1 GCA_018828505.1 Bacteroidota bacterium
CATCAACATCGGCTACAAACCATCGGAATGGACGTAGATTATACATATTTGCTACACCCATATTCCATTGAGCGTTTGGAAGATAATTTCCAGTACCATCTGGAATTCCTAAAATATCACTGCCATCACCTTTAACTTCAAATACTACAACACGTGCAGGATTTGGGTTTTTAGTAGCATCAGTGAAGTTTATTGGTGCCCAAATTACTTCCATTTTCCCATCTTTATCTAAATCGCCAATTGCTAAAGCGGGCCATGTATTTTGGAGGGGGATATTTAATGTAGCACGCCAAACGGTATCCCACTTTGTTCCGTCGAATTCGAATTTGTAGATGCGAGGTATTAATTCTGCACCTGCGTCATTCCAATTGTTGTTCACTGCGTAGATCTCCATTTTTCCGTCACCATCGAGATCTACTCCAGAGATAACGTTGCCAAATCCTGTTGGCTCGATTGCCGGTACAGCGATTGTTGTTTGTCTCACAAATGTTTCCACTTGGGAATATGTATTAATGCTGCATATTCCTACCAAGAGGAGTGTGAGAAATACAAAATATATTTTTTTCATAAGGACTCCCTTAATAAGTTAATGAATATGTTATTTAATTAGAGACATTTTTTTAGAAATACTATTTCCATTTATTTTCAAAGTGTAAAGATAAGTACCAGAACTTAGATTAGTTGCGTCAAAGGTCATCTTATAAACTCCCTTTTCTAAAGCTGCATTGGAAATTAGCGCTGTCACTTTCTCACCCAATGAATTATAGACAACTAAATCGACATTTGAGTTTTCTACAATAGAAAACTCAATAGTTGTAGTTGGGTTAAATGGATTAGGATAGTTTTGATGTAATTCAAATGATTTTGGTAAACCATCGGTCCTTTCCACACTCAAAATAACAATAGGAATCGTTGGTAGAGTACCTTTGTAAGTCCATTTGTCAATTGTCCAGCCGAAATAAGAGTTTGAATATAGATTGAACGCATTATCTACATCAACATTAAACACAGAAGCATAACCCGAAACATCTCCTTGTTTATAGTCAGGGCGACTACCATATGAACCTGTTTTCATTAAATTCCATGCTGCCATATCTATGGTAGAAAGTTTAGCCCCTGTATTTGGATTTAAAACATAAACTCTTCCATAAGAATAGGCGGCAGTACTGAAAAAAAAGTCACTTGCAACAAATAAAAGATTTTTTGAAGGCATGAATTTCATACCCAAAGGTCCAGGTTTGAGTGTCGGCTGCCCAGGCACGCTATCGTTAATTGAAAAATTAAATCCTGTGTAGCGAGTGTAACCAGTTGTTGGACTTCCGGTATAACAATAAACTTTTCCGGTAGTATAGTTCGAAACATAAAGCAACGTTCCCTCTTTATTAACAGTTACGCCTCTAATAAACCCAGCTTCTGGCATTGTTAAAGTTTGTAATGGTGTAGATGTATGCAGGAAACTCCAATTAGGGTCGTCCTTAATTGATTTATATACTAGCACTTTACCAGGATTTGTTGTATCACCTTCTTTTGTGACATATACTCTGCCGGCTTGATCTGTATCAATTCCAAAAATTGGCCTGTTGTCTCCTGTTGACATTCTGAATTCTGTTGAATAAACACTATCCGGTCTAACTACAAATACCAAAATATTTCTATCAACAGTATCATTATTGGCTACGAAAACTAAACTATCAAATGCAGTGGCAATATCTGTAGCATTCAACATTTCTACAACGTCGAAACCGCTTGCCCATTCTTGTCTAAAACCTCGAATAGCACTTCCATATGCGTAATTACCTATACGGCCATTCGCAGAATCAGCATTCTTATATTGTATCAAGTAGCAGGTTGCAGTTGCCGATAATGTGGATACTCGAGTTCCGAGGGCAACGAAATGATTCTCTGAAAATGACGCCACTCCCATTGTTCGTTCCCCAGTTGAATTTGGTTGATCATCCCAGGTTGCGTATGCACAATACCAGGCTGAATCAAGAACCTGTGCATTTACTAAAGAGATCATTCCCAAAAAAAGAATCGATGAAAGTAAAATTTTTTTCATAGCTCTCCTCTTTGTTATGTTATTTATTTGTATTTTCATTTCGTACCGGTCGGATAATTTTTCCATTTCTTGAGTTTAAAGTTATACTTTTACAACTAAAAAGCAATATAAACTGTTTAAATTAGTTTAATTGTTCTTATAGCGAAGATGGACAAAATTATGTCACAACTGACCTTATTGTATTTATTTTGATGAATACCTAACTTTAACTAATAAAAATGAATCTTTTACCAATAAAGTATTATTCGCGTCAGGTTCTTTCGATTGCATTACCGGCAATAGCTGGATTATCCAGCCACATAATTGTGGCGATTGTTGATACTGCAATGGTTGGCAGATTAGAAAATGCAAAATACAGTCTCGCTGCGATGGGAATTGGAGTGCTTGCAACTTGGGCAGTTACAAGTTTTTTCTCTAGTTTAAGTACCGGTACTCATGTTTTGGTTGCCAGACGAGAAGGCGAAGGGGATTATCTTGCATGCAGAAGAATTTTAAATACTTCACTTATTCTATCGTTTTTCATCGGGATAATTTTTGGGACAATAATATTTTTCGGTGCATCATCATTCACTTATTTGATTGCAGCAGATTCTGTTGTTGAAAAACTTGCTGGAGAATACATTTCGATACGATTCCTTGCACTTCCGTTTTTTTTGATGATCGTTTCTTACCGCGGCTTCTTTTTTGGAATTGGACATACGAAAATTTTTATGATTTCAGGGATCATTTTGAATGTTGTTAATATTTTTTTGAACTGGGTTTTTATTTATGGAAATCTTGGCGCACCAAAACTTGGATTAACAGGAGCGGCACTTGCATCTGCAATCGCGACTGTCGTTGATTTCTTTTTCTACCTTTATGTAACTTTTTTGCTTTATTACCGAAAGAAATATAAACCTGCCCGCCACGTAGAACTGAAACCTGCCCGCCACGTAGAACTGAAAAAGGCAGGCGGGAAGGCAGGCGGGAAGGGAGGCGGGAATGTTGGTTTTCTTAATTTAGATTTCAAAGC
>JAHJVF010000514.1 GCA_018828505.1 Bacteroidota bacterium
AAGATTCCCGCCGGGATGATACAACGCAAATTCTTCACGGCTAAAATTGTGATTTTCGAGCAAGGCGATCGCCAAAGCATCGCCAAGAGCTAACGCCGCAGTAGTGGAGGCGGTAGGAGCTAAGTCAAGCGGACAAGCTTCTTCTTTTACGCTTACATCTAAAATTATATCGGAATATCGTGCTAAGCTGGAGTTTAGATTGCCGACGATAGAAATTATTGGAACTCCTATACGTTTAAACATAGGAATTAGTTGTTGAATCTCATCCGTATCGCCGCTCTTTGAGATGCAGATTACGACATCTTCTTTGCGTACGATACCTAAATCACCGTGGACGGCGTCCGACGGATGTAGAAATATTGCCGGAGTTCCAGTTGAATTCATCGTGGCTACAATCTTGCGTGCTATAATCCCTGATTTGCCCATGCCCGTTACAATTATTCTGCCTTTTGAATTATATATTTGTTCAACAGCTTTTACGAAACTTTCGTCAATACGCGCTTCGAGCCGGGCTACTGCCTCCGCTTCGATTCGGATTACATCTTTTGCTTTTTTAATAATGTTGTTGTCGTTCAATTTTGCTCGCCTTTCATAAATTATAAATCAAAAATCTAAAATCTCTTTATATTTTCATCTGTGCTTTCATTATCAAATCTATTATTTCGCGTGCGGCGCCGTTACCACCTTCGGTTTTTGCGACGTAATCTACTGATGCTTTCACAGTCTTGACCGCATTAGCAGGTGCCGCGCTGAAGCCGACAATTTTCAACAAAGGAATATCGAACTCGTCGTCGCCAATGAATGCCGTTTCTTCTTCAGTGTAATTATGCCTTTGCTTGAATTCCTGAAATGCAACATATTTATCTTCACGGTCTTGGATTACATACTCAATCCCCAGCTTTGATGCCCGTTTATCTACGATAGAGGAAGACCTGCCGCTGAGAATGCCAAATTTCATACCGAGACGGGAGGCGCGTACGATTCCGAAACCGTCGTGCGCATGAAAGTTTTTATACTCTTTCCCGTCAGAGTCGTAAATAATTTTACCGTCAGTCAATACGCCGTCAACGTCAAAGAGGATGAGTTTGATTTTTTTAAGTTTAGTTTTCAGAGAATTATTTTTCATTTTATCTATTTAAAATAATTTATTTGCTTTTTGAACTCAACCCCTAACCCCTTCTCTTCAAAAGAGAAGGGATACTTCGTATTAAAATGGGTGGGGATGAGTTTACTAAACAAAATTATAATTTTTGATCATTTTTATTTTACATTTTTAATTTAGTCTTCACTAATTTATCAATCTCAGCTACTTGCTTTATCAATTCTTCCAGTAAATCTAATTTTAACTGACTCGCCGCATCGCTCAGGGCGCGCTTCGGGTCAGGGTGCACTTCGAGAAAAAGTCCGTCAATTCCAACGGCGACACCCGCGCGAGAAATCGGAAATATAAATTCAGGACTGCCCGATGTTTCACCTTTACCCGCACCGGGAAGCTGGACGGAGTGTGTCGCATCCAATATCACAGGATGTCCGAGTTCATGCATTATCTGAAGCGATCTCATATCGACTACCAAATTGTGATAGCCGAATGTGGTTCCGCGTTCGGTGAGCATCACTTTTTTATTTCCCGTTGAAATAACTTTATCGGCTTGGTGCTTCATATCTTCGGGAGCTAAAAATTGTCCCTTTTTGATATTAATAATTTTGCCCGTTCTTCCTGCTGCTTGAAGTAATTCCGTTTGTCTGCAGAGGAACGCGGGAATTTGTAAAATGTCAGCTACTTCTGCCGCAACCGCCGCTTCGCTTTCCGTATGTATGTCGGTAAGAATCGGCACGTCGAACTCGCTTTTAATTTCAGAAAGAATTCTTAGCGATTCGTGCATCCCGATTGTTGAGAAAGAAAAACTGCTCGTCCTGTTTGCTTTTTTGTAAGATGATTTGAAGATGAATGGAACGTTGTGCTTTTTAGTAATCTTCGAAATTCTATCTGCGGTTCGTAAAGTTAATTCACGACTTTCGACAACGCACGGACCTGCTATCAGAACAAGCGGGTTGCCGCTGCCAATTTTTATATTTTGTAGTTTGATCATATTTTTATTTTGCATTTTGCAATCTTCATAGAAGTGTATTTCACTGCAAATTGTAAAGTGTAAACTGCAAATTGCAAAGTATGTTTTATTTTGCAGTTTTCATTCTTCAG
>JAHJVF010000268.1 GCA_018828505.1 Bacteroidota bacterium
GGTTTTATTGATCGGTTGAAATTGAAGTTTTAAAAGGTCATCGAGAGTTTCAAACTTAAATTTTTGTCTACCTTCTTCGATCAATCTTAGGAAGATGTGGGCTGTAACTTTTGCGTCGCCAAGTGCACGATGCTTCGCCGTATTTCTAAGCCCAAAGAATCTTGTTAAAGCGCCGAGTGATGTTTTCCCGATCCCGGCGAATATTCTTTTTGAAAGTCGCTGAGTGCAAAGTGTTTGCAATCGGGTCTGCCCTCCGAACTCAGACCCGCCAGCCTCTCGAAGTTGAATGGGGCGGGCTGGTTGATGAGGCAGGCGGGCCTGCCCGCCAGGTTCAGCTAAATGAGGCAGGCGGGTAAACATTTCTTCTTCTCGCAAAAAAGAATGCAGCAAAAAATTGTAATCAAACTTTGCATTGTGAGCCACTAAAACGGCATCCCCAATAAATTCTTGCAGCTTGTATGAAATATCTCTGAAAGTTGGAGAATTTTGGACATCCTCATTCCGAATTCCAGTCATCTCGGTTATGTAACGTGGGATGAATCTATTTGGGTTGAGCAGAGTTGAGTACTTGTCCGTGATCTTAAGATTTTCGATTTTCACCAAGGCGATTTCAATAATTGCTTCACGCTGCGGACTGAGTCCTGTTGTCTCTACATCACAAACCACAAACGACGCTTGTTCAATCGGAATTTGCATAAGGCAAATTACTAACTCCTTAAACTGAATTCAAAAGAAATTATATGGACATTATAGTATTGCCATTTAAGTTTTTGTTTTTTGTGTCAAGATATTTTAGGAGGTTTTTACCATTTTCCATATTCCATCAAACATCTTCCATTGCGGCTTGCCGCACTATGTAGTTAAAATCAGAGAGAAAGTTATTCCAAACGAACTATTTCTCGCCAGTAAATACTATTGACAAATGAGTTGGCAAAAGGTAAATTAATTTAGGTTTAGAACTATCGTTCTTGCCAAACTTTGAAAAGTAATAATGAAAATCCCTAATGCCGAACAGGCAGTTGTAGATATCGATAAACTATTGAAGTATTGTTTAAGTACTGATCATCCTCGCGGTCGTCATAAAGCTCGAGTTTTCTCAAGAGCTCTTGGATTGGATTGGAACTTAAAGATGCTGATAGATTAAGGGAAGCTCTCTTAAAAGCTGTAATGACAGAGGAAGCTGCATTGTATCAAAAGGATGACTTTGGTCGGAGATTCACATTGGATTTCACTATGACTACTGCTGTTGGGAAAGCTGAAATCAGAAGTCTTTGGATAATTCTCAGTAATGAGGATTTCCCACGATTCATTAGCTGTTTTATAAAATAGAGGTTCATATATGAATGATAAAATAAAAATATTTGATGTTGTCGCCGTCATTTCTGATTTGCCGGATATTGGTTTGAAACAAGGGCAAGTAGGAACTGTAGTTGAGTCACTTGGACCTAATGCATTTGAAGTCGAGTTCTGTGATAATAACGGTAAAACTTATGCGACATCACCATTGCATTCTGATCAATTGTTAGTGTTACACTACGAAAACTTGTCGGCAGTGGCCTGATAATAGGTTTTAGATAAAATCTCTGTTGCTTATTCAAAATTAGAAACTATAATAAAATTATATCTTACCATAAATTCACCGAAGATTTTAATCATAGGTACATTATTATAAATAACTCGGAAGCAGGGGGAATTCATACGGAAATCAAATTCACAAGTAAATTTAATTACGTCTGCGCGTTTCTTGAAATTCTTTCATTTCAAATTCAACTGCACTTTAATTATATTTTGAAAAAGAAAAAGTATTTTGAATAAATTAAAAGTTCTATTCGTTGGAGATGTTGTCGGGAAACCGGGGATGCAAATCCTTCAAACCTTTCTAAAAAGTATTGTTCAAAACAATAACATCGATTTTATAATTGCTAACGGTGAGAATCTCACTGAAGGAAAAGGAATCATCGAGAAGGATGGCAAAGAGCTTTTTGATCTCGGTGTAAACGTAATTACTGGCGGAAATCATATCTGGGAAAGGCATAAATTTCAGGAATACAGCAAAATCGAAAAAAATGTTCTCAGACCGCTAAATTATCCCAAAGGCACATTCGGGCAAGGATACGTTACGCAAAAAGTTGGTAAACATTCGATTACAGTTGTGTCGCTGCAAGGTAGAGCGTATCTTCCACCAATCGATTGTCCATTCCGTACGGCTGAATGGGTCATCGAAAGAGTTAAGAACGAATCGAATATGATCATCATCGATTTTCATGCGGAGGCGACAGCTGAAAAAATTGCTCTCGCTGCCTATTTGGATGGTAAAGTCAGTGCAATCATAGGAACCCACACACATGTCCAAACAGCAGATGAAAGAATCCTGCCGAGCGGAACAGGCTATATTACGGATGTAGGAATGACCGGGCCATATGATTCTGTGATTGGAATGAAAAAGGAAGCTGCAATTAATCGATTCTTATATCAAACACCGCAAAAGTATCAAACGGCCACCGACGATGTTCATATAGCTGCCGTAATTTTAAGTATCGATGCGAATAGTGGTAAGACGTTATCGATAGAAAGATTATTTTTCCCTGAATTTGATAAGTTGAGTAAAGTGAATGCCGGCGAAAATAATTGACGGAAAAAAAATTTCCGATCAGATTAAGACTGAAATAAAAGCATCTATTGAAAAGGATTTTCTGCCCAAAAATGTTCGACCTGGATTAGCTGCGGTCATAGTAGGAGATGATCCTGCATCTCAAGTTTATGTAAGTTCAAAACGAAAAGCTTGCGAGTATGTCGGAGTTCATTCAGACGTATTCAATTTTCCGAGTGATATTTCTGAAATGGAATTGATCAGCGTTATCGAAAAATTAAATCACGATGATAAATTTCATGGAATTTTGGTTCAGCAGCCATTACCTCCCCACATTGATCAAAAGAGAATTAACTTAGTCATCGATCCGAATAAGGACGTTGATGGGTTTCATCCAATAAATTTTGGTAAGCTTCTTGCCGGCGATGAATGTTTTGTTCCCTGCACACCGGCAGGAATTATAGAGCTATTAAAGAGACACAAAATTGAAACTGTCGGAAAGCATGTTGTTGTTTTGGGAAGAAGTAATATCGTTGGGAAACCGATTGCAGCTTTGTTGATTCAAAAATCCCCAAATGCCAATTCAACTGTGACGATATGTCATTCAGCGACAAAAAATATTGGTGAATTCTCAAGATCTGCCGATATCTTAATCGCAGCTATTGGGCAGCCAGAATTTGTAACTGCTAATATGGTTAGTGAAAATTGTGTTGTTATTGATGTTGGAATTAACAGAATTGAAGATCCAAGCGCTGAAAAAAAATATAGATTGGTAGGCGATGTGAAGTATGATGAAGTAAGTAAAAAAGTTGAATTCATAACACCTGTACCCGGTGGTGTAGGTCCGATGACTATTGCAATGCTATTAAAAAATACTTTAATTGCAGCATCGAAATTTTATAACATTAATCTAAATGCGTAAAACTATAGTTGACAGAATAATCCAGGAAGTGTTAATTGAACATTCGCTTCAAAAGTCATATTGCGATGAAGGGATTTGTGCTCCATGCGGACATTGTGTTTTCCATAAAAAAGAAGCAGTTCAAAATATTATCGATAACGGTGCGGAACGTATTACAACAACAATAGGAATTCCTGAACCGCTCGAACTCGATGTTGCTCGAATGATCGATCATACACTTCTAAAACCTGATGCAACTCTCGAGGAAGTTAAAAAACTTTGCGACGAGGCAAAGCAGTATCATTTTGTTTCGGTTTGTATAAATCCTTCGTTTGTGAAATTTTGTGCAGATCAGCTAAAGGGAACTGATGTTAAAGTCTGTACTGTGATCGGTTTCCCATTGGGTAATACATCGACTGAAATCAAACGAGCAGAAACACGTCAGGCAATTGAAAACGGTGCAAAAGAAGTTGACATGGTCATAAATATTGGGATGCTTAAATCTAAAGAGTACGATTATGTTTTTAACGATGTTCAGCAGGTGGTTCTTGAAGCAAAACCTAAAAGAATTGTTACAAAGGTAATTCTTGAGACTTGCCTCCTCTCTGATGAAGAAAAAGTTAAAGCATGTCTTATATGTAAAAATGCTGGCGCAGATTTCGTTAAAACTTCAACCGGATTTTCAAAAGGGGGTGCGACAGTCGGAGATATTTCTTTAATGCGAAAAGTCGTTGGCGGTGCGATGGGTGTTAAAGCAAGCGGCGGAATTCGTTCGAGAGAAGATGTCGACATGATGATCGCAAGCGGAGCCGATCGCATAGGTGCTAGCGCCTCCGTTAAAATTGTTACAAACACGAAAGATGGAAAGACGGGGGGTTATTAATGACTTTACATATTGATATCAAAAAAGAAATTGATGGGTACACAGCTGTGGTGCCGACGATAAAGGGATGTGAAGCATGGTCAGATGAGTATGAGGTGGCGCTAAATAAAATCATAAATTTAATTGCATACTACTTGAAATTAGAAAAGAATTTTAAATACAGATTAGATATTACGCTGAATTCCCCTGAATTGGTTTCTTACACGATAAATATTTATAAACCGTATTAAATATCTTGATTAAGACCGAAGAGAGACAAGAACGAATAGAATCTGTTCTCAAGCAAAAACAACCTTCCCTTACCGTGGTGCTTGAAAACATTCACGATCCGCATAACGTAAGTGCGATTTTCCGTACATGCGATGCTGTCGGAGTGATGGAAGTTCATCTCGTTTATACATTCGAGTCATTTCCGGAAATCTCTAAGGAAAGCTCTGTTAGTGCAAGCAAGTGGATGAAAATAGTTAAGCACAAATCATTTGAAGATTGTCATGCTTATTTAAAAGCAAGAAATTTTATAATAGCTGCTTCTCATCTCGATATCTATTCAAGGACTCATGGTAAAATCGATTTCAATGAGAATATTGCACTCGTGTTTGGAAATGAGCACAGAGGAATAACTGAAGAGTATTTGAAGTACTGCGATTTTTCATTTCGAATTCCAATGCATGGAATGATTCAGAGTTTGAATGTATCGGTTGCAGCTGCAGTTTGTTTATACGAAGCAGAGCGTAATTTTCGTAACACTGGTAAATACAATTCACTGCAGTTAGAAAATGCTCTGTACGAAAAAATTTTGAAAGAATGGTTATTAAAATAAAAACTGGAGGAAAGCTTGGCTAAAGTTAAACTGGTCAACGTTAAAAAAGTATATGAGGGGAATGTCACTGCAGTTGAAGATGTAAACCTTACCGTAAATGATAAAGAGTTCGTTGTTCTCGTCGGACCTTCAGGTTGCGGTAAATCAACAACTCTGCGGATGGTTGCTGGACTTGAAGAGATAAGCTCTGGTGAGCTGTACATCAATAATAAATTGATGAACGATGTCCCCCCCAAAGATCGCGATATTGCTATGGTGTTTCAGAATTATGCACTCTATCCGCATATGAATGTTTTTGATAACATGGCATTCGGACTTAAGATCAGGAAGTTTTCCAAAGACGAAATTAAACTAAGAGTTGAAGAGGCTGCCAAGATACTCGGAATAGAAAATTTGCTAGGCCGTAAGCCGAAAGCATTAAGTGGTGGACAAAGGCAGCGAGTCGCTGTCGGTCGGGCAATAGTCCGAAAACCCAAAGTATTTTTATTTGACGAGCCATTGAGTAATCTTGATGCAAAACTCCGCGTTCAGATGCGGACGGAAATTTCCAAGCTCCATCAGCGACTTGAAGCTACTATGATTTATGTTACTCACGATCAGGTTGAGGCAATGACGATGGGGGACAGAATCGTTGTTATGAAAGATGGTATAGTCCATCAAATAGATACGCCTCTCAATTTATACTATCAACCTGTAAATAAATTTGTAGCTGGGTTTATCGGAAGTCCATCGATGAATTTCATAAAAGGGAAAATTTTATCTGATCGGGGGCTAAAATTCAAATCTGTTAAAGGGGGAGTGCAGATAAATCTTGAGAATATTAAAAGCAAGAACTTTTCAAATCATCTGAATAAAGAAATCATTTTGGGAATAAGACCTGAAAATTTCGAAATTCAAAGAGATGAAAATAGAAGTGAAGACTCAATAAGTATCCAAGCAGACATTGAGGTTGTAGAACCTATGGGGAGTGAAGAGTTTTTATATTTCCAGATCGATTCAGAGCAAGTCGTTGCAAAAATTGATTCGAGCCTGAATGTTAAAGCCGGAGAAAAGATTGAACTTACATTCAATTTATCCCGCTGTCATTTTTTTGATGCGGAGAATGAAAAAAGTATTTAGCCCCTTCCTTAAAATTTCAAATTTTAATTATCTGGTGTTCAAACTTATCGATTTCTAAATTTTCATAGATGAATTTAATGAAGTCGAGTCCGTATTTGTTAGCGAAGTAAATAAAATTTAATTCTCTTTCCTGAAGATTTTCGTCCGGATAAAGAACGTTAGAAGTCTTATATATTTGTCTAAAAATAACTTCATTCTTTCTCTTTTGGGCGGCAAGTGCTTTATCACGCACTACATTTAAATATTGTTCAGTTTTTAATTTAGCACCGCTAACGACATCGGTAAGAGTCTGATCGATCATACTAATATCTTCGCTAAGTCCCTCAAATACGGCTAATAATTCTTTTTCAACTCTTCCGAAGATATCCGAAACTTTTATCTCGGATGAACTGTCAGCGATCTTTAATGCTAACTGCTCACTGTCATAGAAGAAATCTTGAAGTTTTAGATCGTGCTTATCCAAAATTTGCTGAACACGGGATTCAATAATAGTCGCACTTGCGCGCGGATATAAAATCGGCTGGGTTATATTCAAAATCTCATAGTACGGGGTAATTTGTGCATGATAACTAACTTCAGCCGATCCGCCGACATAAAATGCTGTAGGGAAAAGGTAATCTTGGCAAATCGGACGCAATATTACGTTAGGACTTATTTTTGCAGGGAAGAAATCTATCTGCTCGAATAACTCTTCTATTGTGAATTTTTTTCTTTTGCCCTTTAGTCTGAAATTTGTTTCAGTTGGTTCGATTGAATATCTCCCCCCATCTTCCTTATAAAAAAGATTTATCGGTTTGACCTTCACTTGTGCATGATATACTTCTTCGAGGTTAGCACTTCTTAAAATCAATTCTTCAGCAATAAATCTAAACTTTTCTACGTCTTTCTTAAAAATAACTCGAAGAATATCTTTTACTTTCGAACTTTGTGGATCAAATAAGATCAAGCCGTAGTCATCAAATAACTCACGCATTAATCCAACAAAAGCAGATTTGAAAGTTGCGCCGGCATAGTAATGTTTTGCCAATAATTCCAGGATCGTACTTTTAAACTCAGTTTCTCGTAATGAAGAGCGAAGCTTTTCAAGGTTTTGCTCTATTGTTAAGTCGAAGGTATATTCACCCATCGGTCCGCGATTTGTTTCAGCATCTAAGCCATCATTATATGAAATCGTTGTGATGCTATTTTCATTATCCAGAACTTTTATCGAGCGTACCTCATTGAAATCGTGATCGTCTCCTTCAAGCCAAAAGACCGGAACAAAATTGTAATCGGGATATTTTTCAGAGAGCGATTTAGCAAGCTTTATCGCTGTAATCGTTTTGTAAATCGTATAGAGTGGTCCTGCAGCAAAACCTAATTGTTGACCGGTAATCACCGCAAATGAATTCTGGAATTTTAACACTTCTATATTTGATGATGTCAAACCGGAGACACTTGAAGCAGGATTTTGTTCACGAAGAATAGAAACAATATTCTCACGTTCTTTTTCCGTTTTTCTGACTTTTGACAGAATATTTATAATATCATTTTCATTCCGGAAATTTGATGGATAAAATTTTGCTACATTATCAAATTCGTACAAGTAATCTAAGAAAATATTCGGTGAATCCGGGATGTCAGAAAAATTAACAAACATAATTTCCTCAATTTATTTTATTGGACCGGAATAAATCTCCGGATAATCGGCAAACATGCCGTTCAAATTAGCCAACACAAAAATATGAATTAATTTAATGAATTATAAAATCAATTTTATTTATATTAAAGCTAAAGCAAATAAAAGTATTTCATGTTGAATGTGCTACATATCAAATTACCGGAAGCCGCCAAGTCAATATCGATTGTAATAATCAAGTTACTTAATGGGGTAAATGATGCTGCTGCATTCAATGCTGCGTTAATGTTGTTTGTTTTAAATTTACTAATCCCTTCAATGATAGGTTTGCTGCCGATAATTCAATTAAAATATTAAAAGATAAAGGTTTTAAATTTGCCCGAACTTTCGACTTTTGAAATTATTTTTATTGTAGTTGTTGCATTCTACATTCTTCAGCAAATTATTTTTCTGATTGGCTTTAAGAAAAAATTGCCGGTTAATGAAAATTATGAGCCACAGATAACGATAATCGTTGCTGCCAGGAACGAAGAACAAAACATAAGGAATTGCTTGACTTCACTTTCTAAAGTGAACTACCCGAAAGATAAGTTAGAAATTCTGATCGTGGATGATTATTCGACTGACAATACCGGGCAGATCATCGATGAATTCTCGCAAAAATATTCATTTGTTAAAAAAGTAATTCCGGAAAATAATATTATTGAGCATCCAGGCAAGACGAATGCTGTTGTAAATGCTCTCGAACTTGCAAAAGGAGAAATCATTTTTACTACGGACGCTGATTGTACAGTTAAACAAAACTGGATAAAAACTCAATTAAAATATTTCGCTGATGATGTGGGTGTGGTTTGTGGTTTCACTCTGCAAAGATCAAATTCTCAATTTTCTGGAATGCAGAATCTCGACTGGATTTATTTGCTTACAGTTGCTTCAGGGACTATAAACTCGGGTGTTCCTTTAAGCTGCATCGGGAATAATATGGCGTACCGAAGAAGTGCGTACGATATGGTAGGTGGGTATCAGAAAATAAAATTCAGTGTTACGGAAGATTTTGCTTTGCTTCACAAAATCCACTCTGAAACGGATTACAAAATAGTTTATCCGGCAGAAAACGATGCAGTGAATTCTTCCGAGCCATGTCCCGATTTGAAAACATTGTACGGACAAAAGCATAGGTGGGGAACAGGTGGGCTTGATAGTAAATTCGCAGGATATTTCGTCATGTCGTGGGGATTTCTTTCGCATTCACTTTTTCTATTGCAAATATTTTTTGGTTCTGCTGTTACCGTTGGTTTGATGTTTTTGAAATTTATTAGCGATTTTATTTTCATCGGGATTCCGATGCGGCGATTTGGAATTTTTAATCAGTTAAAATACTTTTTTGCTTTTCAAATTTATTTTTCTCTTTATGTTTTGCTTCTACCGCTTTTAGTTATTGTAGATAAAAAGGTTGTTTGGAAAGAGCGAAAATACTGATGCTTCTTCTCTGTAATTATTATTTAACTTATCGGTGCAATGCGGATTGTGAATTCTGCCACTTCGGATATTCAACTGAATTAAATAAAACCGGGTTTGCAATAGAAAGTGAAGTGAATAATAATCTTTCGCAACTCAGAGAGCTTGGTGTTGAAATTATTGATATCACTGGCGGATAGGCGTTCCTCCGAATAAGCAATCATTTATTTGTGAATGCAACAAATTAGTTAAGCAAAAAATTCTTAAATTTGGCAAAAAGATTTTTGGTTAATAATGGTATGTATAATTGAAGACGATTCTTATCAGTCTGTTAATGGTTGCGAACTCGAACTCCTTTGCACAGAGTGTATCTTACAAATCCGACAATTCTCCGTCTTTCGATCAATGTTGTTCGTCTAAAGAGAAAGATAGATTAAGTATTCATTTCTTTCCCAATTGGTTTTTATTTGAGCCTAATTTCTCAAATCCTTTTGAAGCGAAGATTGGACCCCATTTTGTAATAAATGAAAGTAATCTTCAGCTTGATATTGGTGCGGCTAAAGATTTGATACATTATCGACATAACCGCGAACAACATTTTGGATTCGGTGCAGAGTTCTTTACTTGGACGATGTTTCAAAGTCAAAGTAATTTTAAATTTCCCGTAATTACGGTTGACTATTTTTTCGGAATTTATTTTTCACATCTTAAGAAATTCGAAGAGTTTGACTGGATGAATCGACTGCGATTAAGTCATATTTCAGCACATTTAGTTGACGGCAGTTACGATGTATCGAAAAAAGCCTGGAACAATAATCTAGAACCCTTTGTTTACAGCAGAGAATTTGCTGAATTAAGTTCAGCTATTGTGTGGAACGAACAAAAGTTTTATTTGAATATTAATTATCTTTTTCACGTGATCCCCAATGTTAAAAGTAAATTCAGTATTGGATTTGGGAGTGAATTATTATTGTTATCGCTAAAGAAGTTTGATGCAAATATATTCTGCGGCTTTGATCTAAAGCTTTTGAAACGATATTCTGAAGATTATGAAAGTGATAAATCCATTTCGGCCGGAATTCATTTTGGAGAATGGAACTCGTCTGGCTTACGAATTTCGTATCAATATTATTCCGGCGGGCACTTTCATGGTGAATTATCGAACATGAAAATAAACCGTTCATCAATTGGAGCTTATCTTATTTTCTGATATGTCTGAATACCACGAAGTTCAAAAACCAAAAAGTTTATTCAGCAGAATTTTTCAAAGCAAATTTGCTTTCATAATAAATATCATTCTGTTTGGAGCTACCTTTTTTACAACTACTATTGCCGGAGTTTCTTGGATATTTGGGCCTGCCGCGGCAATGAATTTGGATAACTTCCATATTGGTTTGCCATACTCGCTTTCAATTCTTTTTGTTTTAGCCTGCCATGAGTTCGGGCATTATTTTGCTGCACGTTATCATAAAGTTAAAGCTACGTTGCCATTCTTCATCCCGTTTCCCTTGACAGAAATATTTTTGAACTTCGGGACGTTGGGTGCGGTAATCAAAACTCAATCACCGATAAATACCCGTCGTGCTATGTTTGATATTGGTGTTGCTGGTCCTATAGCGGGATTCATTGCTTGTGTTTTGCTATTAGTGTACGGTTTCCTACATCTTCCTCCGGCTGAATTTATTCTTACTATTCATCCTGATTATTTTATAAA